>NZ_DALZYO010000042.1:0-44262 GCF_031988165.1 Neobacillus sp. | reverse complement strand
CTCCTTCGTTTGATTGATAAATATATTGATTTTTCGTTTCTTCTTGAAAAAGTTCGCCCTTATTATAGTGATGATAACCGCCGCTTAAAGAATGCAAGTGAACAGGCTCTACTTACGGCAGCCTGCCAAAATATAAAAAAGATAGCGACACACTTAGCCAGGTTAGAAAAAGTGTGTTGCAATTCATTAGGTTGATTTGCCACCCTGTTGATTGGAGCGGAGGGCACTCGACTCCTGCGGGATAGAGAGGTCACGGGAGACCCCGCAGGCTCCAAAGGAGCCGAGGAGAAGGAAAAGCGGAAGCGCCTTGTCCAGCCCCGACAAGCGCTGGAGGGCCTGACGTTGAAGTCGTTCTTTGACTTCAGCGGCAGGACCGAAGCGACCTCGAGGGGCTAGGCGCTGCAGCTAGACGAGCTCCCGAACCCCCTCGCGGAAAGCGAGTGCCCAGAGCGGAAATCAACAGGCCAGTTAGCAGGCCAATTCATCATTAAAAAATTGCCGAGAAATATACCCTTTCTCGACAATCTACCCCCAAAAGATTGGGGTTATTTTTGTTAGATATAATCAATCAAAACATCTTCTAATGGTAATCTAGTCGTATTGAAAGCAGGTTCAGCTGCCTTCCCCAAGGAGATCAACACAATAGGGAAAAGGCGATCTGGAACATCAAATTTCTGGATAAATTGTTCCTTATTAAAACCGCCCATTGGAACTGTGTCATAACCCCTATCCTTTGCAATCAACATCAATTGCATGGAAATTAGCCCTGCATCAAAAGAAGCAATATTTTTCCTGACTTCTTCCGGGGCATATGGATACGTCCTATTGGTACTCTCAATTAAACGCTGCATATTTGCTTCGTCCATAAATCCTGCTTCATGAGCACCGCGATATACTTTCTCTACATTTTTATACATTTCTTTATCGCCAAGGACTGCAATCACAGCAGATGCAGTTTCAACCTGCTCTTGATTGTTTGCAATCGCTCTCAGTTCTTTTTTTACATCTTGGTCTTGGATTACAATAAAGCGCCAAGGCTGGAGATTGCTAGATGATGGAGCTTTTGTTGCTTCTTTAAGAATTTCTTTAATTTCATCTTGTGAAATTTTAAAAGTTGAATCATATTTTCTGACGGAGTGACGTTCATTAATCACTTCAGATAAACTTTTAGATAATACCGTTTGCATGATTGTTGCCTCCTAGGATTTATCAACTTACTAAAAGTAAGTACATGGCCATCTTACTATTAGTAAGTCCATTTGGTCAAGTATTTTGGGTATGTTATTATTAGAATAGAAAAGAATAGTTTAAAAGAGGTATTTGCATATGACCGACAATTGTTTATCTAAAAATAAAAGAGAAATACAACAAATATGCACCAATTTTCACAGTGCCATCGAATTTATCGGTAAGAGATGGATGGGAGCTGTTATTTATTCTCTGCTTGATGGTCCGAAACGATACCATGAAATCGTTTCCTCTATTCCGGGAATTTCAGATCGGCTATTAACAGAACGTTTGCGTGACTTAGAAAGTGAGGGGTTGATTGTCAAAAATATTTTGAATACTTGTCCTAAAATAGTCGTATATGAATTAACTCCTGTTGGTAAAGAACTAAAAGAAGTTATCCATGTCTTGATGGAATGGGTTAAGAACAGGAAAAATTCATAAGCTAGACAACAATTTGAAAAAGGCCTGCACTTTTTATTTGTGCAAGCCTTTTTGTTATTATGGGCTCGGCCTATGAAACAGACCCATAACCTCAATTGTTTCTGTAATATTCACGAATGCAGTTGGATCCACTTCAGAAATAAGGTTTTTGACTTCATTCAATTCATACCTAGAAATTACCGTAATTAAAACATTTCGTTTATCATTTGAATAGCCACCAACACCATCCATAATCGTCAGGCCCCGATACAAGTTGGTCAGTAAATGTTCTCTCATTTCTTGCCCATATTCTGTAATAATCATGAGAGTTAACTTTGCATGATCGGTATAAATGGCATCCACCACTTTACCGGTGACATAGATAGATACCAATGTATTCAGTGCAGTATCCCAATTAAACAAAAATCCACTGATGACGATGACAACGGCATTCATCCCTGAGAGCAATACACCAATTGGAAAATCCTTTTTTCTTGCAACAATCATTCCAATTATATCGAATCCTCCAGTGGATCCTGAACAACGAAACACAATTCCTACACCAAGCCCTGTTAAAGCCCCGCCAAATATGGAGGAAAGAATTGTATCCTTAGCGATTGGAAATACTGGAACTATATATAGCCCCAATGAAATGATTAGCACCGAAAAGATGGAATTCATGACGAACTTTTTCCCTAGCATCTTATACCCCAAAATTAATAAAGGAAAGTTCAACAGGAAGTTGGCCAAGCCTGTATTAACGGGGGTAATCATTCCTAAAATCATAGAAATTCCGCTCATACCGCTGCTTAACACCTCGTGAGGAATTAAGAAAAGGTTAAATGACATCACAATAATAAGAGAACCTGTAATCATTCCCACTAGCTGCATAATGTTCCCTCCAATACCAGCACTATTTTATTTAATAAATCATAACGATTCTCACATTCAATGTAAAATGATAGTTTTTTCACAATAGTATTTAAAAAGCTGGCAATTTTTCTATTGACAAATTCAAATTAATATTTATACTTTAGTAATATATTAAAATTCATATGATAAATCCTCATCAAACCGATGAGGTAGAGGTCGCAGTTTTTATTAGTACATCGGACGAGATGCAAGAGACATCCCTGACTCCGTTGGAAAGGAAAAGCTGCCGAAGTGTGATTTTCATCTCATGATAATCATGCTGGGGCTGTCTCCGAATAGGAACAGAACTGTCACGTATGACCCTACCAGTCTTACGTGTTGAGCTATCTTTCGGAAGGTATGATGCGGGGTATTTACAATGCCATCGATTCTACTTCGATGGCATTTTTTATTCCAAATAACTCCTTCCAAATTAATAAAAAGGAGTCATGACAATGCAAACAGCTAGAGCACTTAAAGATGATGTTAATACTAAAGTCCATACACCTACAGAAGATACAAATCAATTAAGACGTAGCTTGAAATCACGTCACTTAACGATGATTTCTCTGGGCGGAACTATTGGTACTGGTCTATTTCTTGCAAGTGGTGGAGCTATTCATTCTGCAGGTCCCGGGGGCGCTATTCTTTCATATCTAATTATTGGTGTAATGGTTTACTTTTTAATGCAAAGCTTAGCAGAAATGGGTGCGTACATGCCGGTTGCTGGAAGCTTTAGCACGTATGCAACCAAATTTATTGATCCTGCCCTCGGCTTTGCACTTGGTTGGAATTATTGGTATAACTGGGCCATTACGATTGCTGCTGAACTCTCAGCGGTGACAATGATTATGAAATTTTGGTTTCCTCATACACCCTCCATTCTATGGAGTGCAGTCTTTTTAGTTATTATGTTCCTATTAAATTATTTGTCAGTCAAAGGGTTTGGGGAAGCGGAATATTGGTTCTCCTTAATTAAAGTAGTTACTGTAATTATCTTTATCGTAACCGGAACATTGATGATTTTTGGAATTATGGGTGACCACTTTATTGGCTTTAAAAACTTCACAATCGGTGATGCCCCTTTCCATGGCGGCTTTATGTCGATGCTGGGCATCTTTATGGCTGCGGGCTTCTCCTTCCAAGGAACTGAACTTTTAGGGGTTGCCGCCGGGGAAACAGAAGATCCTGCAAAAGCCATTCCTCGTGCAGTGAAACAAGTATTCTGGAGAATTTTATTATTCTATGTATTAGCTATTCTTGTTATTGGACTGCTCATCCCTTATACGAATGGAAATTTAGCCAATGGAGATGTTACAGTCTCACCATTTACTCTTGTTTTTCAAAAAGCAGGGATTGCCTTTGCTGCTTCGGTTATGAATGCCGTTATTTTAACTGCGGTATTATCAGCGGGTAATTCCGGAATGTATGCTTCAACACGGATGCTTTGGGATTTGGCACGCGAAGGAAAAGCACCAAAATTTCTTGGTAAATTAAATAAAAATCGTGTACCAGTAAATGCACTAATTGCAACCACTTTGGTAGGGTCACTAGCCTTTCTTGCTTCATTTTTTGGAGACGGTACGGTATACGTTTGGTTATTAAATGCTTCAGGTATGTCTGGCTTTATCGCTTGGCTCGGAATCGCGATTTGTCACTATCGCTTCCGTAAAGCCTTTGTTGCTCAAGGTAAGGATATGAGCCTGTTACCGTTTAAAGCAAAGTTATTCCCATTCGGGCCAATCTTCGCTTTTGTTGTTTGTGGATTTGTTGTTTTAGGTCAAAACTATTCGGCCTTTATTGGTAACCATATTGACTGGAATGGTGTTCTTGTATCCTATATCGGACTGCCATTATTCCTTATTTTATGGCTTGGATATAAATTCACTAAGAAAACAAAGATAATCCGATTACAAGATTGTGATTTGAATAATTAACACAAGAAAAGCGCAAGGCGCCAGCCTATCGGCGTATGGACTGGAGCGCTTCGACTGAGATAAAGGAAACACGGTGAGCGGAGCGAACCGATGTTGACTTATCGTAGGGAGAAGAGCGAAGTACACTAGCCGATGGTGCCTGGAGCTGGACATTTCTCGAAGTCCAATGTTATAAATTCTTATATTAGAACAAAAGCACGCAACCATTTGCGTGCTTTTGCTTTAAGTAAAAAAAAGCATTATATCTGAATCGGAAATAATACTTCATAACTTAACAGTGACTTCTGTACCGTCCTTTAATTTTGTCTCAACCAATAGCAAACCTTTATTTTCTAATAGTGCCCGAAGCAATGGTTTTAGGTCTTTTCTATCAATTTGGGGTAATACAAATTTTTTCCCTTCTTTTTCAATGGCCGTATTAATAAATTTAATTAACCTTTTCGAAGAAATAACACTGCCAAAAATATTTAAAACTGGATAGGGAATAGGAACGGTAAACTTTTTATCTTTTAGTTTCACATGGACTTTGAGCATAAGTTTATTCAATCACCACAAATACTTTATCTCCATTTGCCGAGGTAATATCGACAATATGTCCATCTACTTCATTTTCAATAGCCTCAATTAACAAGTCGACATTAATGTCCTTAACATACTTTTCCGCTTCAGGAATTCTTTCAGCGATACTCGTTCCCACTTTTAATACAGCCTTAATTAATTTTATCGGTAAATTCACATTTACATTGTCGCCTTGTTCCGAGGTAACACGGATTTTCAACATTTTATTTAAGTAGGAGGTTTCCTTCTTAAGTGGAATCGGTTGATCTTTCCCCTGCAATACATTGATTAATTCTGTCGCTTTTTCCTTATCCAGCTTGCCTTCTTCAACCATTGTTAACACTCTTGAAATTTCTTCTTTCATTTAAGATTCCCCCTCTTTTAATAATTGAATGGCTTCTTCAGCGGTAATTTCACCTTTTTCCAGCATCAAAACGATTTTTTTCTTATCGATTTCTATCTTCTTGCTCGTTGTGTAACCAAGCGAAGAAATAATGTCGTCCAATTTCCCCCGAACAGTTGGGTAAGAAATTCCTAATTCCTTTTCAACCTCCTTAATATTTCCACGGCATTTGAGGAAAATTTCAATAAAGTGAAGCTGTTCCTGGGCAAGTGATGCAAGTTTTGTTAATTGAAATTTATTTTCCACTACCGTATGACATTGAGCACACTCTAGCTTGGTAATGGTTAATTGTTTGCTGCAAACTGGGCAATTCGTAATAAGTGGATAAGACATATTTCTCTCCTTTCCTTCTTTAACCATATCATACATTACATTGATTAAAAATTAAAGTATTTAATTAAATTTATTTATAAAAAATAAAAATAAAATAAATTTTATTCATTTGTAAATTAATTTTATTAAAACAATTAATATAGAACCTGAATAGACAAAAAAACAGACTCAACAATGGAGTCTGTTTTTTAAGTTTATGCTTCCTCGGCTGTCCAAACATATAAATCTTCAATCCGGCAATTTAACTCTTTAGAAATTGTCATCGCATTATTTAAATTCATAATTCTCTTGGACAAGTATTCATCAAGTTGACTCCTAGGAATATTTGTATTCCTTTCCAAACTCTCCAAGTCCATTCCACTTTTTGATAGTAATTCTTTGAGGTTACTCTTTTTTGCTTTATAATTTGTCAAAACGACACCTCACTTTTATAAAGAATATCATAGTTGCATAATAAAGGAAAGGTGCGGGCTTTTTTATATCCTAAATAACTCTGATTACATGAAGTTACAAAAGATTTCATTCATTTGTGTTATACTTAAGTTGGATTATAAAAGGGGTGTTAAAATTGAAAAACTCAAATAACCGCTACAATCATGGGCAGACTGTCAACATTAAACAAACGGGTGAGGTTGTTACGATATTAAAATGGCAATATGTAAAAAATATGAAGAGGTATTCATATATCGTTAAAGAACACCCAGGCACCTTTTATTTCGAGGAAGAATTACAAAATTTATAAAAATTAAGAACCAACAAAAGAAGGAGACCGATTCCACTGAATTGGTCTCCTTTTATCAACCTCTAAAATTCGGCATTCCCAGTCGTTCTTGGGAATGGAATGACGTCTCTGATGTTGGACATTCCTGTTAGGTACATAATTAAACGTTCGAAACCTATGCCATAGCCTGAATGCTTCGTACCACCGTATTTTCTTAATTCCAGGTACCACCAATAATCTTCCTCAGACATACCCAAGTCTTTGATTTTTCCAGCCAATATTTCTTCACGTTCCTCACGCTGGCTGCCGCCTATTAGTTCACCAATTCCTGGGACTAGAAGGTCGGTTGCGGCAACAGTTTTGTTATCCTCATTTAAGCGCATATAGAAAGCTTTGATTTCCTTAGGATAATCGGTAACAAAAACAGGCCTTTCAAAAACCTTTTCACATAAATAACGTTCATGCTCTGTCTGTAGATCAAGACCCCATTCAACAGGATAGGCAAAGGCTTCCCCGGACTTCATTAATAATTCGATTGCTTCCGAATAAGTCACACGGCCGAAGTTAGCTGTCTGGGCTTTATTAAGGCGATCTAGCAATCCTTTTTCAATAAAACTGTTAAAGAAATTCATTTCCTCAGGAGCTTGTTCAAGTACATACCCTATTACATATTTCACCATTTCTTCAGCAAGATCCATGATGTCTGGAAGCTCAGCAAATGCCAGTTCAGGTTCAATCATCCAAAATTCTGCCGCATGTCTTGCCGTGTTCGAGTTTTCCGCTCTAAAGGTCGGTCCGAATGTATAAACATTACGAAATGCAAGCGCAAATGCCTCAGCAGAAAGTTGTCCACTGACAGTTAAGTTTGTTTCTTTGTTAAAGAAATCCTTAGTTAAATCAGTTTTTCCGTCTTCATTTTTAGGAAGATTGTCCATATCTAATGTTGTCACACGGAACATTTCCCCTGCACCTTCTGTGTCACTGCCGGTGATAATAGGTGAGTGAACATAAACAAATCCTTTTTCTTGGAAAAATTTATGAATAGCATACGAAGCAAGCGATCTTACACGAAAAACTGCTGAGAATGTATTGGTTCTTGGTCTTAAATGTGCGATTGTCCTTAAATACTCGAAGGAATGTTTTTTCTTTTGTAGCGGGTAATCCACATTTGATATTCCTTCAATAACAATGTTCGTTGCTTTGATTTCAAATGGCTGCTTGGCCTGAGGGGTATGAATAAAATCTCCCTCAACTTTAATCGTTGAGCTGATTGGCAGCTTGGTAATATCTTTGAAATTCACCAACTGCTCATCAAAGACAATTTGAACACCTTTAAAGAAGCTACCATCATTTAATTCAATGAAACCAAAGGTTTTGGAATCTCGGATGGTACGAATCCATCCTGATAAATGTACCTTTTGTTCAACAAAATTTCCCGTATTTCTATACAACTCTTTAATTAAAGCCTTTTTCATTTCGGTTCCTCCTAAATCATATGTATAAGGTATCTTTCATAATAGCTAAATAAAAAACCTCCCATCCCGATTGGGACGAAAGGGTAGAATTTCCTATTGTAACCGTTTGTCTTCAATCCCTTTCATATTATATAAAAATCGCAACAAATAAGCAATATTCAACAAATCATTCCGTTTTCTCTGGAAATTTTATTTACTTTTTTCAGTAAGTTATCCCTAATATCGCAACCATTTAGAAGATTCATTTATTTATCAGTCCACAACTCATTCTTAATTGTCATATTTTTTTGAAAATTCCTAGAAAAATAGCAGGAAATACCTAGTTTATGGCGAATTAGTAATAAAAAGTGTGATTCTTGATTAATAGGGAGTGTTTGATGTGGACAAAGTTACCTGTCTTGCTTACCTTCTTTACAAGTCTTCTAAGAATCAAGGCATCAGAGAAAAAGCCATTCAATTATTAAATGGTGATGTGTCAATTCGTGAATTAAAAAGAAATGTTTCGATACAAGCCCATCTTGTCTTTGCAGAATCATTTCTGAAAAAGAACAAACTAGACAAAAATAAAGTTCAATTGTTTGCAGAAGAATTTATGGCAATAGAAATTTAAAAAACTTCCGTTTTGGAAGTTTTTTTTCCTAATTATTAATGATCCTTCTACCATCAGGGATAAAAAAGAAATGTCGAATAATAATCGTCATACTAACTATATTTCTTGGATATTATAAAGCGTTGTGGAAATTTGGTTCTACAATTATTTCATTAATAAAGAAAGGTGTTTGAGTTAATATGGTACAAGTAGAAGTAACGATCACTTTTGAAGGAAGAAGCTATTTGACAAATGTCATCACCAACCGGGACACATCCGAGGAGGAAATATTACGCCTTGCTTTTGAACAGGTACAAAAGCAATGGAAAAAATAAAATATGAACCAACAAAAGCTGCAAGATTCCTTATGAATCCTGCAGCTTTTTTATACAGCTATTTTAATGTATACCTATCCGTTGAAACGGCTTCTAATAACGGACTTAGACCATCAGTTGCAAACATATGCAATTCATGCATAGCACGTGTACAGACCGTATAGAATAATTTCTGCTCACGTTTACTTCTGTACTGTGAACAATCATAGACGATTACGGCATCAAATTCTATCCCTTTAGCGAGATAGGATGGAATCACAAGGATACCTTTTTCATATGAAACCGTCCCTTTTTCAATGATATGAACCGATATTTCATTTTTAAGTTTTTCAAAAACAAGTCTACTTTCCTCTGCCGTCCTACAAATAACCGCAATCGTACGATGCCCTTCTTTCTGATACTCACTAATTTTTTCAAGAATGCGATGGTTAACCTTCCACCGGCCGACTCGTTCAATAACAGGCTTCCTTCCTTTCCGGTTAAATGGTTCAATTTTTTCCCCGTCAGCAATCAGCTCGCTTGTGAACTCAACGATTTCCTTTGTAGAACGATAGGTTTTGGTTAAGACAAATGTTTCAACTTCCTCACCTTTTATGTCTAAATCCGTTAAAACCGTCGTTGATCCTGTCGCACCTGAAAAGATAGCTTGATTGAAGTCCCCAAGGAGAGTCATTTTACTATATGGAAAAAGCATTTGAATAAAAGCAAACTGAAAAGGCGAATAATCCTGAGCTTCATCAATAAAGATATGACGAATCGCTGTATTCGATTTCCGCCCTTCGATTAAGTCCTGAAGGTATACAAAGGAAGTGGTATCTTCATAGAGAATTTCCATATTGTTTAATCTATCCAATGTTTGACTGCAAATAGAGTCCCAGTTTGTAGGCAGGCTTTTAGCATCTCCCAATTCTTGTTCAAATAATTGGCGATAGATTCTCGGTATATCGATGAACTTCAAACCTTTTACCCTAGCAAATAATGGCTTGAATTTTTCTTTCACTACCATCTTGGTGAGAAGCCGTTGTTCTTGCTCAAAATCATCAAATGTATTTTCAGTAAAGCGATTCTTTTCTTGCATCTTCTTGAATACTTCTAAATAATCTTCTTTGTCAAGGAATTGAACTTCTTCCTCTACCCAACCTGTTGTCCGTTCCCGCTTCTCAGCCGTTTTTAGTTCTTTTAATAACCACTGCTTGACAATCTGCATACGGTTAGGAATAGAATAACTTGTTTCCAAGGAATAAAAATAATCATGAATCTGCTTTTTTGAAATCAACATATCCCCTCTAAAGGTTAAATCCCTAAACACTAGACCGTGTCTCGATAGGTCCGAGGCATATTGATCGATGTTTTTTTTAAAATCAAGACTTCCCTTATAGCGAATGCCAGCAACTCTAGTTGAATACTCTTCCGCTTCTTCCCCATTAAGTAGGTACTCCAATTGATTGAATGAATCTTCGACATCAAATTCACGGTCCAAACGACGGATTAAGTATTCCATGAAAGTAGCTTGCTGCATATTTTCTTCGCCTAACTCAGGCAGAACTGTTGCCACATAGCTATTAAATAATGGGTTAGGAGAAAAAAGCATAATGTTTTCCGATTTTAACGTATCTCGATGGCGATAGAGCAAATAGGCAACTCGCTGCAATGCTGCTGAAGTTTTACCACTGCCCGCGACCCCCTGAACAATAAGTACTTTGCTGCGCTCATTGCGGATAATTTGGTTTTGCTCACGTTGAATCGTGGCGACGATACTTTTCATTTGGATACTGGCGTTTGTTCCAAGGACTTCCTGTAGCATTTCATCTCCAATCGTAACGCCAGTATCAAACATCCCTTTAATTTCCGATTCCTTAATAATAAATTGTCGCTTTAATTCCATTTCCCCTTCGATATTCCCATCAAGGGTTTGATATGCGGCAGGGCCTGGGGAATAGTCATAATAAAGACTGGAAATGGGTGCACGCCAGTCATAAATTAAGAAATTTTCATCCAGTTCATCCATTAACGAAGCAATCCCTAAATACACTTGTTCTGCTGATTTTTCCCTTTTTTCCCAAAAGTCAATTCGGCCAAAGTAGGGGGAGTTTTTTAACCTAGCAAGCGTTTTAAGATGGTAGTTTAATTGTTTATGAGTCCGCTCGCGTTCAGAAAGAAATTCAGCCTGCTGTTTAATACTCGCTGCCGTCTCAATGATATCATCCGGTTCTTCCATATTGACGGTCACATCATCCCAAAATGTTTTGCGTATCTCGTGAACGTCTGAGCTCACTTTACCGGCATTTCGTGTTATTTTTTTTACTTTTTCTTCAATTACATTTACAACTGATTGGACTCTTTGCTGCTCCAATCGCCAATCCTTGCCTTGTAAATCGCTCATGAAACCACTCCCCAGATAAAATTTTATTCAAAAAGTTGACAATCCCATAATTATGTGTTAATGTTATTATTGAGTTATTATGCAAATTGCATTTTATTACATTTTTATACCGAATCCCATTTTACCATTCACCTTTTCTATTTTCAAGATGGTTTTATAGACAAAAAACGCCAATTTGGCGTTTTTTTTATTTTAATCTCTTTTTTGTAGAATTTTATCCTCTATCCCCTCATATGTTAATAATCAAAATTCCTGATAAATATCGATCATGAGAATTTTGAAAAAAATCACGTATTTATCCAAAGTTATAAAAAAAACAATTGACAATATCGTGACATCCATCATATAATTTATCTTGAATTAAGTTATTTCGATTTCAAGATAAATAATTTCAAAACAAATTGGAGGAAAATAAAATGACAAAAACAAAATGGGCTCTTGATGCATCACACAGCAGTGTAGATTTTTCTGTTCGTCACATGATGATTGCAAACGTGAAAGGTACTTTCAATAGCTTCAACGCTACGATTGAAGCAGATCCAACTGATTTAACCACTGCAAATATTGAATTCTCAGTTGATACTGCAAGTGTTGACACTCGAAATAAAGATCGTGATGGACACTTGGTTTCTGCAGATTTCTTCGATGTAGAAAATCACCCAACAATGACATTCAAAGCTACTAACATTGAAAAAACAGACGAAGGTGAATATAATGTTACAGGTGATTTAACACTTCGTGGAACTACAAAACCAGAAACATTTGCAGTAACCTTTGAAGGTCAAGGTAAAGATCCATGGGGAAATGAAAAAGTTGGCTTTACTGCAAATGGTACAATTAATCGCTCTGATTATGGCCTAGTATGGAATGCAGCTCTTGAAACTGGTGGCGTTCTTGTAGCTGAAAAAGTAAAAATCAACTTACAAATTCAAGCTGCAAAAGCTTAATTATTATTTTTAAAAAAAGGAAGCTGTCCCTATACTTTACTTGGAGCAGCCTCCTTTTTTATGACATTTATCGCATTTCTCCGCTTACCGGACGATCATACCAATTCCAAAGTTCTACATCTCCAAGTGAAGCAAACTTAATTTGCTCCATATCCTTTAACTGTAGAAATTCCTTTGTTGGCCCAGTTAAAACCACTCCGTAGATTTTTACTCCGTTCTTTTTTATATATTGGTAGCTGTTGTTAAGCGAAAGCTTCCCGAAAGTAATTTGCATATTTTGAACGGTGTCTTCGTTTTCGGCGAGAAGTTGTATCAACTTTTTTACTCGCTGCTCTTTTGTATAATTTTTACTTTCAGATTCCTTATCCAAATTAAAATAACGATAAAAACCTAACACTTGTCCTGGTCCAAGGTAGGGATCTTCTTGATCGGATTCCCCGGTATCCAAGGCATACCATATAGGCATTTTACGTTCATCAAGAAATACTTTTGACAGCATCCCATCCATTTCCTCAATGGTATAAGGTTTATCAAATGAGAGGGCAACCTCTGAAACGGTACCTTCAGGTAGTTTCTCTATTGCCTTCCAAAACTCTTCATTCCAATGATTAAGATCATCATTAGCTTTTAAAGAAGGATGAACAAAATACAGTTTTAAATCATATCGTCCCCCATTCCATCGTTTTTCAACATTACTCACCTTACTAAAAGAATGCGACAGCTTTATTTGTCCGACAAATTTTCCTTCATTACCAATACTTTTAGCCAAATCCATTTGATTTTCCATTCGAAAAAATGATTTCCTGTTCATACTTCCACCCTGTGAATGAACATTTGGAAGTAAACTCTCTACCGCTGCCGTTTCAATTGTACTAATCTGTTCTAACTTTTTCCCGCTATAATAAAATTGGGAGGAGAGCGTGCCGATGATCAAAACGAAAATAATGACTGCAATAATAAACAATGTTAGTGAAAATCGCTGTTTCCACTTAGCTTTCCTTAATGAATCACTAAAATCAATATACTGTAATTGGTTTTTCTTTTTATCGATAGCTTTAGGTTCAACTTCATCTAACTGCTGATTGAAGAATTCTGAGCATTTTTCGCATTCTTGAAGGTGCATTTCTAAATGATTTTGTTCTTCTTCGGTTGCATTCCCATTTATGTATTTTTCCCAAAGAGCTTTCATTTCAGGACAGGTCATAGCAATCACTCCCTCGCTTTCTTCATTTCATTTCGACCACGAAACAAGTCCATTTTTACTTTCCCAACCGTGTAACCCGTCATTTCTGCTATTTCCAGATAGCTAAATCCGTGGAAATCCCTAAGTATTAATATATTCTGCATGGGTACAGGCAAAGTTGTTAAGCCTTTTTTCCACTCATAAATTTCATTAATGGCTATGAATTTTTGTTCTGCACTTGGAGTTGCAGGCAATTGCCACTCCTTTATCTCCTGGGCTAGGGAGCGTTTATCCTTTCGATACCAGTCAATAAAAGCGTTATAGGCAATTCTGAATAGCCACGGCCGTACTTCTTCACCACGATAACTATCAAGGTGAATCAATGCCCGGTAAAAGCTTTCCTGCACCAAATCCTCTGCAGCTTCTTTTTGTTTGGTTAGGGAGAGCAAGTAATAAAACAAATCATTCAAATACAGCCGATATATTTCTTCAAAGCTATAGTTCTTTTTCATGTCTCCCCCTTTCATCACACCAACGAAATAGACCACAGAAAGTTTCACGATTTATAAAATTATTTTTTCAAAATAATGCTTTTGAAGAAATGTCCTACGAGATTAAACAAAAAAGCCAATCCACACCTAAGGGACTGGCTCGGGGTCTGATAGAAACAAATCATAAGAAAGGCATTTTATCTAGTTCGGATTTCAACAATTTTGCAAGCTCTAGCATACCAAATTTCCCTGCTTTGGCTTCGGCATCCGAATTATAGTTTGTATTTGTATTAATATCATAAGTATAAATTTCACCTATGGCATTTCGGATAAATTCGATACCGGCAACTTGGATACTATTGGCAGCAAGTAACTGTGCATATTTTTCAATGATTGGGTCTGAAAAACCATTAATGATTTCAAACTTTGGCCTTTCTTCTCTATCGTCTCCCACTGGACAGAATAAATCGCCGATTTGACAGGCATCTGCTGGGCATAATTGAAAACCTTCAGAAGTATCTACTTGCACGGCATAGACGAATTTCCCGCCAACAAATTCACAGCGAGTAATAAAGCTTTCAGGTGCTTGTATGTACTCTTGGATTAAGGTAATACCGTCAATTGGTTCTTCGAATTCAGGCCCCTCTACATAATTTCTTAACCCATCTAAAGATTGAAATAGTTGAACACCCAGTCCTTTTCCGGCACGATTGTGTTTTGTAATAAAAGGTTTTCCAACAAATTCACGCGCAGCCTCTAGAATTTGTCCCTTTCCAACGGCAGCAATGGTATCAGGTGTTTGGATCCCAAATTTATTTAGTTCAAGGTATTGAACAACCTTACTAACCTCTAGCTGTAGGGCACGCGTCCCATTAAATACCTTTCTCCCATGAGCTTCAAGCCAAGCAAGTACCTGTGCAGCAAATTCCGGTGCAAAGCGATGCCCCCGTGTGTGCGAGGATGCACTCATTCGATTATAAAAAACGCCTTCAGGCGGCTCTTTTGATAGATCCAGACTGCCGCTATCGAGATGCCATTCTTCATATGGAACTCCTAGTTCACCTAGGCGCTTCGTTAAATGTACTGTCCATTCACTATTTTCGTGGATGATGTAAACCTTTTTCAACAGAAAAAATCTCCCCTCATGTAGACAATCTAATTAGGCGAATTGCTTTCCTTATTTTTTTACTAACCGTATGACTTTTTTCAAACCACTCTATTTCTCAATCTGAGGTGAAAATTTACGTATATGTAAGAAAATACCCACTGTTCATATTCTAATATTCTATCAACGATTTGTGAAGCCATTCAAAATTGATTATTGAAGTAATAATATGTTGCGACAGGATTCCTTTAGCAATTCACAACAAGTATCTTCACAGCTAACGGCTCGCCAGTCGACGGGTTTTCTTTATCGAATTGGATTCATACACTGTCACTAATTTAGTTCCATCCGGAAAAGTGGCTTAACTTGAATGTCATCAATAATATCTGTAATACCTTCCATTACAAATTAGGAGATTTTATTTTTTTCAAAATAGCTCTATCTTTTTTCAGCATTTTTTATTATCATCTAATTAGCTAACCATCTAATTAGATGATAATGTTATTGGGAGGACTTAGAAATGTTTCAGACCATAAAAAAGGAAAATTCCTACAGAAAATTATTCTTTGCGGGTATTATCAATGGGGTTGGAGATCGCTTTAGTCAAGTAGCTTTGCTTGCATTAATACTAAATTTAACTGGTTCTGGGTTATCAGTTGGAATAACGATGGCCTTAAGGATGCTTCCCTTCCTCTTTTTTGCTCCCTTCAGCAACAAATTTGCAGAAAAATGGGGCAGAAAAAATTTGTTACTATTTACTGATTTTTCAAGAGCAGTGATTGCTGTTTCTTTTTTATATATCCAAACAGCTGACGATTTATGGATTGTCTATATTGGGTCGTTCCTGCTTGCTAGTGGTGAAGCCTTATACGGTCCAATAAGAAAATCTAGTATCCCTGCAATTGTTCGTTCTGAACATATTAAAGAGATAAATTCGTGGGAACAGGTCTTAATTGGTTTTGTGTTAATTGTTGGGGCACTTAGTGGTGGGGTTGTTTCCTTTCTTTTCGGGCCGAAGGCAGCTTTTTCGTTAAACATCCTATCCTTTTTAATTGCTGGTCTCATCATTCGATCCATACCAACTCTCGAGTCCAATGAAACAATGACAAAAGAATGGATAAAAAATAAGGGGTCAGTAAAGATTCTTCCTCTTGTGATGGCATCTTCTTTCCTATTGATGTTGATTACTTTTGATGTACTAGTACCATTAGTAAATGGCATTGATAATATTTTGCTAAGCGTCTATGCTGTTAAGACTTTTCATGCTGGCGACCTTGGGGTTGGGATTCTGTACAGCGTATTAGGTACAGGGTTCATTATTAGTCCGATGATAACAAAATGGATAACAGGAAGATTTCTATCTGTTGCTTTTATGTGCCTTCTCATTGAAGGCGTCATTCTCTCCGGAATCAGTCAAGCAAACTCTTTTGTGCTCGTTGTTGTCTTATTTGGAATCTTAACAATTTTTGGCGGGGTGGGGAACACATTGCTAGATACCGCTGTTATGCAAACCCTCCCTTCAAAATTCCACGGTCTTTATTTTGGATGGTCAGCAACTATTGCTAATACCTTTATGGGAATATCAATGTTCATGACAGGAGTTTTGTTGGAATTTATTTCTCCGAGAATGATGGGACTAATAGGAGGCGTTTTTTACATTAGCCTAGGGGCCATCTATTTTATTTGGACATTTCGAATGAACCTATCTATTGAAAAAAGTAAGCTTGCTGCTGCTAGTGAAAATTAAAGGCTGTTTTCGCAAATACTGTTGCCTTTCTTACTAAATTTCCCTAATGCTATAAAAAAGAGCCAAATAAAAAAAGCTGATTCGTTCCTAGAATCAGCATTTTTTCGATTTCGCAAAGCTTAGGGGCGAATACTAACGCTTGTTCCATTCGGTACTAGTTCGGCAAGCTGCAATACATCACGATTATACATTCTCACGCAACCATGGGAAACCGCTTTTCCAATTGAACTTGGATTATTCGTACCGTGAATCCCGTAGCCCTGCTTTGAAAGGGAAAGCCATAACACTCCAAATGGTCCTCCAGGATTAAACTGGCGATTAACAATTACGAAATCCCCTGTTGGGGTATTAGTAAGCATCTTTCCAACTGCGATGGGATAAATTTTCATTAATCTTCCACTATGAAAAAGAGAAAGTTTTCTTTTTCCAACTGATATTTGAATGATGTAAGGTATTGTACTTGGCTCCTGCAAACCAGGTATTTGGATTTTTTGACCAACATGCAAATGGCCAACCCCAGGATTCGCAGTGTAAAGGCGTTGAAGGCTAACTCGATAATTAGCTGATATAATACCTAGTGTTTCGCCAGACTTAACTGTATGAATCATGCTATCCCACCTTTCTTCTGATAGCATATGCCTTTACAAGCTGGCCGTTGCCAAAATTAACATTTACGGTAATTAAAACGCCTATCCCTATGGATAGGCGTCCATTCTTCTATTACCTGCTTTTAACAAGCATATTAACGGCCTCTTCAACAAGTTTAGAAGAATCAGCATTGCCTGCATCGATCGATTCGCGAATGCAGTGTTCGAGATTAGAGCTGACAATCACAGCAATCGCCCTGTCAATCGCAGATCTTGCTGCAGAAAGTTGGGTAATGACTTCCTTGCAATCCTTACCTTCCTCTATCATTCTCATAATCCCTTTGATTTGTCCTTCAGCTCGTTTTAATCGATTAATCGACTTATCATTATAGATCATCTAACTCACCTCTGTTGTTTCGATTTTAAGCGATAATTAATCAGAAGTCTAATATATATCCAATTAAATAAACAAATTCAATCCAGAATCATCGGCATCACCAAGATAGGTTGCTACTCCTCCAATATCAATTCCTTCAATTAATTCTTCTTGCTTGATCCCCATGATGTCCATCGACATGGAACAAGCAACAAGCTTAACACCTGCTTCCATGGCATTTTTCATTAAAGTTTCTAGGCTATCAACATTTTTTCTTTCCATTGCATGATTGATCATTTTTGCACCCATCCCACCCATGTTCATTTTGGAAAGTGGGAGATGGCTAACACCTTTTGGCATCATCATACCAAACATTTTTTCCATTATATCTTTTTGGACTGGTGGGGCATCATTACGTCTTAGCACGTTTAAGCCCCAAAAGGTGAAGAACATGGTTACCTTTTTACCCATTGCTGCCGCACCGCATGCTATGATGAACGATGCAATTGTTTTATCAAGGTCGCCGCTAAAAACAACCATCGTTGCCCCATCTTTGGAAGCTTGCACACCAGTCTGATTAGTGTTATCTGATTCTTTACTTCCTTTTTGAATATAAGCTTTAAATTTTTTCTCTTCAAATGTACTACTTAATAAGGTATTGCCTGTTTTAATTGACCATGACTGAATATCCTTGGCAAAACCAGGATCTGTTGCATGTACCTCAAGAACATCACCTGAGTTCATTCTTTCCATTGTTTGGTACACATTCATAATGGGCCCCGGACATTGTAAACCACAGGCATCAACTAAAATGGTTTCTGTTGGTTCAACCTGTACAGACTCTACTTTTATCTCTTCAATCATCCCAGAATCATTAATTATTGCTCCACTATTTTTTTTCAAAGATGGTTCATAGACACTTGAATATGTTTTATATCCACCATCAAGGTTTTTCACTTTAAAACCATTTTGTGATAGTATTCGAGCACCTAAATATCCTCGCAAGCCCACTTGACAAGTTAAATAAATAGTTTGATCCTTAGGTAGTTCATCTAAACGATCTCTTATTTCACCTAATGGGATATTAATCGAACCTTCAATGTAACCCATTTCTCGTTCGATTGGTTCTCGAACGTCAATCAACAGACCACCTTTTTGTACGATTTCGTTAATCTCATACCATTGGACGGTTTCTACTAACCCCTCCGCAATATTACTTGCAGCATATCCAGCCATATTGACAGGATCTTTTGCAGAAGAATAAGGTGGTGCGTAGGCTAGCTCTAAATCTGGAAGGTCAAAAATGGTCAGCCCACCTTTGATAGCAGTAGTAATGACATCAATTCTTTTATCTGCTCCATCATAGGATACAGCCTGCCCACCAAAAATCTTTCCAGTTTCTCTCTCAAAAATGAGCTTTAATGAAATCGGAAAGGCACCAGGATAATATCCAGCATGTGAACCAGGGTGAACATGGACAACTTCATAGGGAATCCCAAAACGTTTTAGTGTTTTTTCATTATTACCGGTTGAAGCCACTGTCATATCAAAAACTTTAGCAATTGAACTCCCTAATGTTCCTTTGTATCGTGCAGCAATTCCATTTATATGATCAGCAACCAGTCTTCCTTGGCGGTTGGCCGGCCATGCAAGTGGGATTTGTGTCGGTTGACCGTTGATATAGTCTTTAACTTCAATTGCATCTCCGATTGCGTAGATACTTGGATCCTCTGTTTGTAAATGGTCATTCACTTGGATACCGCCACGTTGTCCAACTGTTAACCCCGCGCTAACCGCTAATTGATTTTCTGGCTTTACACCTATCGCTAAAATAATCATATCCGTTTCAATAAATTGACCGCTCGTTAACTTCACGATTTTCCCGTGTTGTTGGAATGCTTCTACTCCATCTTCAAGAATGAGATTGACTCCCTTTTCACGAAGATGACCGTGTAAAATCGAAGCCATTTCAAAATCGATTGGAGCCATTATTTGATTAGACATTTCGATCAATGTTACCTCAATTCCTAAATCCCAAAGGTTCTCAGCCATTTCAATCCCGATAAATCCTCCACCGACCACTGTTGCTTTTTTCGGTTTTTTTATATCAACAAAAGACTTAATTTTATCTGTATCTGGAATATTTCTTAATGTAAACAGCGATTTAGCTGTTTCTATTCCTGGAATTGGTGGCTTAATTGGGCTCGCACCAGGTGATAAAACAAGAACATCATAGGATTCTTCATACACTTCCTCCGTTTTTAAATTTTTCACCTCCACCGTTTTTCTTTCACGATTGATTTTTATAACTTCACTTAAATTACGAATATCTAAATGAAATTTTCTTGACATCCCCTCAACCGTTTGAACTAATAGCTTATCCCGCTCAGCAATAGTTCCACCAATATAGTAGGGTAGCCCACAATTAGCAAAAGAAATGTATTCCCCTCTTTCAAACATAATAATCTCAGCTTTTTCATCTAATCTTCTTAATCTTGCAGCTGTTGTTGCTCCGCCTGCAACCCCACCAACAATAATGATTTTTTTACCCATTTATCATTACCCTCTTTCAGATTATTTCTTGTATGACATAGTGGTATCATATCACACAATTACACATACGGGTAAGGGTATGCATAAATGTTTGAAAATTGGTCAAATCTGACCAATTCTACTTCACCATTCAAAACGGAAAAGTGGTGCCATATCTTCTCTTATATGGTCAATATAAAAATAATCATTACTTGCTGTGTCGTAAATATAATCTTTTTTCCAGTTGTCAATGTTCAAAATAATATCCTTCATCGCTTTAACGAAATAGAGGATTTCCTCATTTGTCATGATTGGATGTAATGAGAACCGTACCCATCCTGGTTTATCCGACATATCTCCAGCATCAATTTTCTCGGTAATCTGCTTAGAGGCCTCCTTATTAATATGAAATAGATAATGTCCATAGGTTCCGGCACAAGAACAACCGCCCCTCACTTGAATACCAAATCGATCATTGAGCAACCGAACAATTAAATTGTAATGAATATTATCGACATAAAACGATACAATTCCTAAACGGTTCCCTTCAATGTGACCATCTAAAATATGAAGCTCTGTGATTGCTTTTAATTCCGTTAATACTATTTTCAATTGTTCTTTTTCTCTCTTTATAATATTTTCAACACCCATTTGGTTTTTCAAATTCAAGCAGAGGGCTGTTCGAATAGCTTGTAATATCCCTGGTGTCCCACCATCTTCCCGTAGCTCAATGTCGGTATAATATTGATGTTCCCCCCATGGATTCGTCCATGTCACTGTCCCTCCACCTGGGTGGTCAGGCACCCTATTTGCATATAATCTTGAATCAAAGACTAATACTCCACTCGTTCCTGGTCCCCCTAAAAACTTGTGTGGTGAGAAAAAGACAGCATCAAGCTTTTCCAGAGGGTCTTTTGGATGCATATTAATTTTCACATATGGTGCCGCTGCTGCGAAATCAACAAAGCAAACACCTCCATGTTGATGCATAATTTTTGCTAAATGATGATATCTAGTTAGTATGCCGGTTACATTAGAACAGGCTGTAAACGATCCGATTTTTAACGCCCTGCCTTTATATTGTTGCAAAAGCTGTTCCAAGTGATTTTCATCAATACCGCCATTATTATCGGGTCTAATAATTATGACATCAGCCAGTGACTCAAGCCATGATGTTTGATTGGAATGATGTTCCATATGCGTTAAGAAAATAACTGGCCTCTCACTTTCGGAAAGTTTTAGCCGCCCTTTCCATTTTTCATGTACCCTAATTCCTAACATCCTTTGAAATTTATTGATAACAGACGTCATTCCAAAGCCATCTAGGATGACAGCATCATGATTATCGGCGTTTACATGTTCCTTTATTATTTTCTTTGATTGCTTATATATCCCTGTCATCATTAAACTAGTAATATTTGATTCGGTATGTGTATTGGCCATATACGGACCAAACACCTCAGAAATTTTTTGTTCAATGGGTCGATAAAGTCGCCCGCTGGCAGTCCAGTCTGCATAAATAATTTTCTTTTTACCATAGGGGGATTCGAATTCCTGATTCATCCCAATCACTTGTGTTCGGAACGGTTGAAAAAATAGTTCGAGGTTATCAGGGATTCGATAGGTACTACTTCCAATCTTTGCCGTGATCATTTGGTTCACCCCTTACAATACACTCCTGCTGCAATCAATATATGCATCGCACTTTTGTAGTGGTTACCGCTTTACAACAAATAGAAAAACAAAAAGGAGGCATTCTTATATAAAGAATAGCCTCACTTCCTTTACTTTAAAATATGAATGTAAATGTCATTACATAAAGGCCTATTAAACTTCTCCCTAATAAGTGGTAATCTTTGCAGACTCTTTTCTGCTTACTTCATCAATTTTCTGAATAAACATTTGAAAAACTCGTTTTTTTTCCTCTAGATCTTTTATGTATTCTTTCAACTGGTTGTAACTTTCTTCAAAAGGTTTATGATACATCTCTCGAATTTTTTCGATGATTTCATCATTTACCGTGGATTGAATAACTTGTTTGGTAATCCCATATTTATAGGAATAAACCTTTAATTCCTGTGCGACTTCTTCATATTCCTTGCCAATTTCAGCAAGTACTAATGATATATCATCCTTCCACTCATCCAGCGATTTCTGTAAATAGGATTTTACCATGGTTTCTTCCAAAAAAAACCTCACCCCTATCGAGAATTTAGTATTGTTATCATTATTATAACGGTGTTTTTTTACATAGACGTTTCGTTGAGATTACATTGATTTGTCAATTAGTCAGTGATTTTTTTTCATCAAAAAAACGATTACCCGTTAAAGTAATCGTTAATCATTATTTACCTCCACTGCTTTGGCAAAGTCTGTTAGAGTTGTGGAGTACTTAATATACGTTCTCGGTAACAAATAAAGTTCATTCTTTATTCCTGATTCAGAAAATGGCCCAGGTGTTGTTGAAAGTCCAAACAGATAATCATTTTTCGTATCAACTATTACCTGATCATTATAACTGCCATATGGATAAGAGAGTGCCATTACCGGTTTTCCCGTTATTTTTTCTATCTTTTCTTTGGATACTTTAAGTTCATAGTCGAGATTAGCAACTTTTTGTAAATCCGGATGTGTGGCAGTATGTGATTGGACAGAAATAACACCTGATTCAGCGAGCATTTTTAGGTCAGATTTGGTTAATCGATTGGGACGCTCGATAAAGTCAGAAATGACAAAAAAGGTTCCTGATGGCATAAAATGATCCGTTTTCAGCTTTTGAAAAATAGTAAAGGCTGTTAGATTATTTTTGTAGCCATCATCGAAAGTAATAAAAATGGGTTTATTTATCCTTTTTCTTTCTTGCCAGCGCTCGAAGGTTAATAATGTAAAACCATGGTCTCGTAAAAAAGCCATTTGTTTTTCAAAATTTTCAGGAGTGACATATAGTTCCTTTGATCCATGCCCTTTATATTCGTCAATCGAGTGATAAAGTAAGATCGGAACTTTTTGGGCTACTGATACAATTTCAGGAAGTCCTAAAAAGTGAAGACAAAGGAATAGAAGCAATAGCCTTTTCATACCGTTCCTCGCTTTTGTTAATCGCATGTATTTACAACTTATTCTTCCTGAATTTAAGTCATCTATAACTTTTTTTAGTAATAAAATGTGATTTAAATAACCGGATTTGTTGATGTGATGTTTCGCCCTGTCGTAAGTTGCTTGTTTTTCTGCTTCCGCCATTCTACAAATAAAAGGTTCATTAAAATGCTAAGGTACACGGCAAGAGGAAATGAAAAGGAACTATCTAAAAATAAGGATAAGGGAATGACGACAATCCGAAACGTGACGAAAACCCAGGTAATCGCATAACTGCGAACAATCCACTCTTTATGTGCCGTTATTTTCCGCTGGGTTGCCCTAATCACACCTATTGAAGTGGTCCAGAGCCAAAAGATATTAAGAACAAGAAAAGCAATGGTTGAACCGATCCCGCCAGTTGCTGAAAGTGTAAGGTATGGTACCATTAAAATATTGATAAAAATAGCCACAGCATATATCTTTCCTAGCATTTTATGAAGCTTTGGGTTCTTTTGGCTTTTCTTCGTCAATTGAAACGGACCGATGGCAAGCGAGATGGTTCCCAATAGAATATGCGGGTAGAAAAACCATTTCCATGTCGTCACAGAGAAATTAGGATTCTGCATTTTCCCTTTTACGATAGGTGCCCACTCAACACCATTCAGAAGAAACATAACAAAAATATAGATTGTAAATAAAGCAATAATGAAATACATCGACCCTACCATAAACTTTCCTTTTTTCTCGTTTTTCATTTTCTCAAACTCCCTGCTATTTTTTTTCATAACATTTATATGGTGCTTTTCTGAATGGAAAGCTGATCATTCCTACTTCTTGATATCCAGCCCGTTCGTACATCTTTAACGCCCCTTGATTTAAACTGAATACATCAAGACGAATACTAGTGTATCCATTCCTAACAGCATAATCTTCTGCAAATTGGAGCAGTTGTTTTCCATATCCCATCCCCTGGTACTGTGGATGTACTCCTAAGCGATGAATGACTAACGGTCTGCCTTTGCAATCCTCCCATTTAAGATCCTGATACTTTTTGCTTTCGTTTGTATCAAGGACAACTGCCCCTGCGACTTCATTGCCTACCATAAATCCAAAAAGATTCCCATTATTTATATCTGCCTTAATGATAAATCTATTGGGGTAAAACCGATCCCATTGCTTCACTCCTTTTTTTCTTAAATCAGAAGTAATCTCAGCATATAATTGATTTACTGCCCTTAATTCCTCGCGCCCAATGGATAGAATCTCCATGAATTTCATCTCTCGCCTTCATTCAAACCGACTGGCGGTTTGTTTATGATTATTAAAACCCCACAATTAGGGTTAAATTATTATATTAATGTCTTAATAATCATTTTAAATATATCATTCGATTCTATTTTATCTTCTTCCGTAGTGGTTAGTATTTGCGTAACCCGTAAACCATACGAAAATGTCATCATCAAAGTTGCCATTTTTTCAGCGTCAATATTCTCAGGAATCACCCCATTTGCCTGCCCCATTTTGATCCATTGAGTACCAGTTTCCTTGCTGTACCTAAATATATCATTGAGGATTTTCTTGACCTTCTCATTATCCTGACTCAACAAATAAATAAAAATTAAATTGCCGATATCATTGGTATTTTGCCGTGAATGAAAAAATTGGCTGACAACGCCGAAATGTCCTTGATTGAGGCTTTCATCTTTAATGGAACGAGTAATTGTCATATGAAACTTTTCATTCATTTCTTCTATCTTTGATTTTAGAATTAATCCAAATAATTCATCCTTACTGTCAACATAATGATAAATTGCCCCTTTTGATAATCCTGATCTTTCAATAATGTCTTTTAATGTTGTATTTCGACAGCCCTTTTCGAGAATGATAGCCTCCGTTATGGTTAGGATGTGTTGAAAGCTCGGATTATTGTAAATACTTGAATTAGTCATCTCGTTACCTTCCTTACTTTATCTGCTATTTTATTATTGTATATTGATTAGGTTATCTAAGCGTACTTTTGCATATCTGCGATATACGATTGTAAATAAAATGGCTGCGCCAATCACACCATAAAAAATAAGTTGTGAAATAGCTAAAAAAGCGGGAATCGATAGTTCATAAACTAGAATGATTTTTAAAATGGCTTCTCCCAATAAAGCGATTCCCCAGATGGCTGTCATTATCCTTAATACATTACGGAAATATGGCAGCTCCCAATTCTTTGCGAATTGCCCTTTCTTTTCAGACTCTCCCTCCGCACTAAATCTGATCGCGAAATGATAAATCAACGGTTTAGAAAAGAACAGCGATGCGATAAAAAGTAAGCCTAATAATCCTGTGACCATAGATTCCCGTAATAAAATGAGCCTCTCGTTACCACCCAGCACAAATGCAAGTAAACTTAGCACAAACCCCGTTAACATTAACAGGCCAAATGCATCTGCTTTTTTATATTTCACAAGGTGATACAGATTATCCCCCAATGGGATTAACGTCGCGATTAACAATGAAACAAAACTTGAGTAATAGTTTATAAGCAGATTATAAACTACTACAGGAATGACACCATTAATAACAATACTTATAACAATCATTTGAATCAATTTCTTTTTTGACGAAACTTTCATGTTTTATACACCCCTTTTTAATCTCCATATATTACAAACTATATATTACAAACCGGCGGTCGGTTTGTCAATTGTTTTTTTACTTTTTTCATTTTATGGAAATGATTGCTCATTATGCAGGATTATGTTGTTATTTCGTGATATCAGTCTTGTTTTGATAGCTTTTGTCATGAGGCAGGAAAATAAGATACTGGATGGTGAATATTTATCATAAAGATGATTTTTTCCAAGATTCAATGGAGAGGAAGGATTTTTTGATGAAGGCTTACACCTTAAAAGAAGTATCTAGAAAAATAAATATCGCCCCCGGAACGTTACGACAATGGGAAAAAGATTATCATGAAATCTTGGAGATTCCTCGGTCAAAGCAAGGTGCAAGATTTTATACAGAATTGGAGATTGAGCAATTATTAATACTTAAGCAAATGTCCAGGAAAAAGTTAAGTAAGGATTTGATTCGCCAAGTAATACAAAAAGAACTTAAACCGGATACCTGTGAAAATATCACCAAAACACACGAAATTTCTCTTGAAGTTATCTCTGAAACAGTACCAACAGCAATTGAAGCAAATCCACTAATAAATGCTGATCAATTTTTTGAGGCGATGGAAAAATATAAGAAAAATTTTTTAAATGAGATAAAGGATGAGATTCGCAGTGTCGTTCACAAAGATGTGTTAGACGAAGTAAAAAAAGAAATTTCAAAAGGTACCTTTTATACAGTAAAATCTCTATCCGATTCTTTATACAAATCCTCTGCCAATACAAAGGATGAAATTGAGAAGCTATCATTGTCACTCGAAAAATCTTCTGAGATGAATGCTGCCTCATTACAGTATCTTTCCAACAACATTGCTACAGTTTCCCTTGAGACGTCAGAGGAGATTTATACCCTCTCAAAGCAGTTATCTGAAACATCTGAAGAAATATCACATTATCTGGATACCACTAACGATGAAATTTCTAGTTTAACAGAGGCTATTTCAATAGACCGTAAATTCTTCGAAGAAGAACGTAGGGAATACCGTCATGACATTAGCCAAAGAGAATTGGCTTTTCAACAATTGTTAACCAGTTTTAGGGATGTTGCAGTGGCTAAAGAAAGGAAATGGTGGAGATTCTGGTCCTAATATGGAAGTGACATGGTTACTAAAAGTTCTTTATTAAGGTCTTAATTCAAAATGATTTCTTAGCTGATTGACACTCGAGATTGTGTAATTTAACAAGGGGGGTTCGAACATGAATACAAGTGATGTGGCAAAATTATTAGGGGTGTCCACTAGTTCAATTCAGCGCTGGGTTAAGCAGCTCGGGCTGCCAATGGAAAAAAATGAACGGGGGCATTATCATTTTACTAGCGAAGATATTGAGTTATTAAAAAAAATCCATGAACAACTTCAAAACGGAACACTCATTCATGATATTAGCCCGCTGAGGGAGAAAAAAAGTCCACGAAAAGGGGTAGTTAAAGCAGTCGAAAATGATGTTGCACTCGAAAAATTGTTTTCGAAGGTAAGCAAATTAGAAATAAGTTTAAATACTAAAGCAGACTCAGTTGTTTCCTACCAACTCCTGCAGCACCGTCGGGAAATAGAAGATTTACAGAATCATGTAAATCAATTATCTCAACAGCTTGAACTACTTCAAAACCAAGTAAAAGAAATGATGAGCCCTACTCAAATAGACAAACCACTCGTATTGGATCATGGCAAAGTAAAAAGAAAAAAGAAAAATATCGTAAGTTCAATATTTGGATTTTGATTTAAATTTTCCATACAAATAACATGACCGAGCAGTACAACAAAATCGGTCATGTTATTTATTAAATGGTCTTCCTACAGCCCCAATTAAGCTTTTTTATAACTCTCTTGTGCTTCAAACAAATTCCCTACAACCGAAATATCCTTAATCGTTACTTGAAGTTCACCTGTTGGAATCTTCAACGATAATTGTTCACCAAGTTGTTTTAACAACAGTTGTCTACCAACGGGTGATAAAAAGGAGATAAACCCCTTATCAGGATTTGACTGGTCAGGAAAACAGATAACATAATCTTCCGTGTCATGGTCCACATCGTAAAGTACAGTCACTTTTGTCCCAATATAGACTTTAGGAATTACCGATATAAAGGCGTTTTTACGATTATGTTCTAATAAATCTTCAACCTCTAATACATACAAACTAAAAAAATGCTTGATTCTTTCCTGGACTGGTGTTGATGAAAGATAAAGATTTGTTAATTCCTGAATATTCTCCTCAATATCCACTAACTGTTGACTGAAAAAACCCTTGGATTGGCTACTACGGTTCATAATAAATTGCCTCCATGCTAGGATCAAACTTCCTGCAGAATTTCATAAATTGTTTCATTTCAAACTCCTCCTAAATAAAAAAATGAACTTTCCTATCGTATAGAAAATTTCTTAGGTCTACGCTATTTAAATGGGGTTAATCCGTAGTACCCCAATACGAAAATGGAAATTTTTACTCTTCCTTCAAACAATAGGAAACCTTGGTACAATATTACCATACCCATACAGAAAAGTCGCCAAAATGGGTTGTCGAAAGATTTGAATAAGGGGATAACCGAATTTATTGATTGTAATTAAATCAAACCAAACTCTTTGATTACTTATTAATTACTCCAATCAAATAACTGGTTATTCCCTCCAAGAATTGATAATTTTACAACCTACTTTTATGACCAGGTGATAGAAATCACATACAAATGAAAAGCAAAGTGATACCATTCATGTGAAGACATTTTAATCGAAACGAGGTAATGAATTGAACTTTCCACAACTTAAAATAGAACATATTATGCCTAGGGTACCTATAATGCAAGGTGGAATGGGGGTTGGGATATCTCTAAGCAAGCTTGCATCAGCTGTCGCAAATGCTGGTGGGATTGGGATAATTTCTGGAACAGGTATTACTGTAAATGAGATGCGTTCACATATTAGACGAGCGAAGGAACTAGTCAAGGATGCCGGATACATTGGGGTAAATGTATTATTTGCCATGAATGATTTTGCTGAAAAAATGAAAGCAGCACTTGAAGAAAAAGTTGATTTTATTATTTCAGGTGCTGGCATCTCTAGGGATATGTATTCATGGGGGAAAAAAGCAGGAATCCCGGTAATTTCCATTGTCTCTTCTGCTAAATTAGCTAGGATTTCCGAACGCTTAGGTGCTGCAGCCATAGTCGTTGAAGGCTTTGAAGCTGGCGGCCACCTTGGTACCGATCGGCCAATGTTTGATATTCTTCCGGAAGTAGTGGATGCCGTTTCTATTCCGGTAATTGCAGCAGGAGGAATTATGACTGGTGGGGATATCGCTAAAGCACTCGCAATGGGAGCAGCAGGCGTGCAAATAGGAACTCGTTTTGTTGCAAGCGAGGAATGTGATGCACCTCTTCTGTTTAAACAGAAATATGTCGAAGCAAGAAAAGAAGATATGGTTTTGGTTAAGACAACTGTCGGCCTGCAGGGCAGAGCCATCAAAAATAATTTCACCAAATTAATAAGTGGACCAGATAAGATTAAAATTGCAAAATGCCAAGATTGCTTGAAAAATTGTTCTTATCGCTTTTGTACACTTGATTCTCTGCTTACTTCTGTTAATGGAGATGTAGAAAATGGGCTAGTCTTTGCCGGTGCAAGAGTAGATGAAATCAAAGAAATCCTTCCTGTCCAAAAAATTATTGACAATCTCACAGCGGAATATGTTGAAACATTAAGGGAAAAGTTCCATAACCCTACTATTTCTCCATCGTAAACTAAGAGCCAACTGCACGAAAGATTCAGTTGGCTCTTTTTATTTATATTAGCAACAGCCCATCCCTGAACTACTAATAAAACACCTATCGTTTATTTCTAAAGTTTATAATATCCTCTTTTTAGCCCATAATAACTGAACCAAAGGGCTTGAAGAAAGAAGAAAAACCCCCAGACAGGAGCAGGAAGAATAACTGTTAGCCTGGCAAGGTTAGCTGCATCCCCTGCTTCATACGGCTGAAAAAGACTTATATATAGAATTTCATAGGCACTTTGAACCGAGTCAACCAGTAGAATTGATGCAATAAGTAATAAGAGATAATCTCTTAAATTTTGACTACCTTTAATGAGTAATATGAGGAAGGCAATAGCAAATGAACAAAGCCAAAAGATTCCATAAGGATTCCGAACCCAAAAGATAAGGTTTAAGAACATGAACCCTAGCAGGATATCAATTAAAATTATCTGCTTTTTCTTGCCAATTAATAAGTATGATAGAAACGCCATAAATGAGGCAAAGGTATATCCGGCAAGACTTGTAAAGAAACTGCCAGCCCAGGTAGATTGATTACTATATGTTGCCCCTTCAGAATTCATAAATAAGGAAATCCTTTCAACATTTCCGCCAAGCAGCGCAATCAAACCATGACCAGATTCATGAATAAGTGTATTTATTACCTTTGCGTAATTTCCAACAATCGGTACATGAATCAACAAAAAAGCTAGCATGAGGAAAAGGAAAAACTTCGCACTTAATTTGTCTCGAACAAAGCTCAAGATTGATTCTCCTCTTTATTAAAATTTACTTTATTCCCTCATTTTAACATTTTTGCTGTATTCATAGTAATTTAATCCTCATAATTTTTGAAAATTATAGAGCAAGTTATGAGTCAGATTGTTAGCTTCATTCTTAAAATTATTTTTCTGTATTCCTTGGTTCCTGTTTATTGCTTTGTGTAAATGTCAATAGGCAAAAGAATACAAAACTTAGAAGTAAAATAGCTCCTCCTCCAATATAGAAAGCAGTCTCCACTGCAGCAGGAAGAAATCCCGGACGGAAATTATACAATGCCATACCGCCAGTCAAGCCTATTGATCCAATGATAGCTGAATAGACATGGAGCATGGCCAAAATGCGATTTTTCGGTTGAAATACTCGATAATAAACCGCCCATGAAAATAAGCTTAGCCAGCCAACCACTAATATATGGGCATGAATAGGGCGAAATGCATAAGAGCCTGAACCTGCCATATGTCCCCCAAGTACGGCTCCAATTAAACCGAAAACTGCGGAAACTTTTAATAATAGATTACTATACTTAGTCATATAAAAAATTCACCTTCCTTTTTTCAGTTAATAAATAGAATACTTTATGAATATGAACAGAAGATGAACAGCACTTTACATTTTGGGAAGAACCACTTTAAAGACAGATCCTGTACCCTTTTGACTTTCTAATTCGATTTTTCCATGATGCAAATCGATGATTGTTTTTACAATGGATAAACCAAGACCTGTTCCTTCAATTGTGCGCTCTCTTGAGGTATCTGCCCGGTAAAAACGGTCATAAATTCTTGTAATTTCTATTTCATCTAAGCCAGCACCTGTATCTTTAAAAACCACTTCAATATGTGTTTCTGATTCAGATAATTCAATATCAATCGAACCGTTTTCCTGGTTATACTTTATCGCATTTGTCAAAAGATTTTCCCAAACAGAATATAACAATGAGGAATCACCTTTAACTGATACTTCTGGTAGCATGAAACTAATCATGATTCCTTTTTCCATAATACTCCATTGGTATTGGTGAACAACACTCTTTAATTGACCTGTTATATGAACTAAGCTTACATCCATTAAATCCTTCTTACTTTCAATTGAAGAAAGAAGCAAAAGCTGTTTTGTCATTTTTGACAGACGGTTAACTTCATCCTGGACAATGCGAACGTACTTTTGCTTTTCAATTTCACTTTTATCGTTACTTTCAAGTAAGTTTAGATAGCCTTTTATATTCGTTAGTGGAGATTGAATATCGTGGGAAATATTAGAAATCAATTCTTTCCTTAGTGTATCTACTTTGGCTAACTTTTCTGACATTCTTGTAAAATTGACAGCTAAATTCCCTAGTTCATCCTTCCGGTCAATATCCAGCCTAATGGAAAAATTACCCTCCGAAATTTCTTTTGTCGCTTTATTTAGCTTTCTAATCGGTTGGACTAAATATTTAGTACTAATCAGAACGAATAAAATGCTTAATAAAATCGAAATGACTAGTAACCAGCCAAAAAGAATATGCATCTCATTGAACATTAGTTTAATATCTGGTCTAATAAACAAGGCATATTTTTCATTTTGGTATTCAAGGGGTACACCGACAGAATTTTTTGATTCATTGGCAAAAAAACCAGTTACAAATGTTTTGTGAGGGAATTCACGTATCCCGTGATAGGCCTCCCCTTGAATGACTTTTCTAGAAATTGCTTTGGGTAAATTGGTAACTCTAAAAGGTGATCCAAAATATACCCTGTCACCTTCCTGATTGACCAACAGAATTTGGTAACCAATCGCCCCAATATGGTCAAAATAATCATTTAGACTAATCAATGGGTGGTTGCTTGCAAAGTCAGCAATCTCTATGGCAAAATTCATGACTTTCTCGTCATTTTGCTGTTTCAATTTACCTTGGTAATAGGCATTGGATAGAAAAAAGGAAATTATTCCGCTTACAATCATAATCATGATCGTAATAAAGGCAAATTTACTATATAAGGATTTCATGAGCATATTATAAAACCTCCAAGGAATAGCCTACCCCTCTAATTGTCTTAATGGTAAAATCCTCAGCAATATCTGTAAACCGCTCACGCAATCGTTTGATATGTACATCAACGGTTCTTTCATCCCCCTCAAAATCCAGGCCCCAAATTTTTTCTATAAGGTGACTGCGGCTAAAAACTTGATTGGGATGTGCAGCCAAAAAGGTCAACAGCTCAAATTCTTTTAATGGAAGCATAAAGGTTTTATTATTAATTTTCACTTCATAGCTTTTTTTATTTATATATAACGAACCTATATTAATATTGGCTTCACTTGCTTTACCATACCTTCTCAACAAGGCATTGATCCTAAAAATTAATTCCTTTGGTTCAAAGGGCTTAATTAAATAATCGTCTGTACCTGATTCAAAGCCTTTTTCCTTATCCTCAATCTGGCTTTTAGCCGTTAATAAAATAACCGGTATATCATACATTTTTCTAATGTTATATGTTAAAAGATACCCGTCCATCACTGGCATCATCACATCCACTATCGCTAAATCAATTAACTCCTTCTCTACAATTTTTAAAGCAGTCGCACCATTTTCTGCTACGATTATTTTAAAACCCTCTTTGGTTAAAATACCTTTCACAAGGTTGCGGATATATTGATCATCATCGACAATTAAAATCGTTTTCATTTTCACACCTGCTTATTTATTCAATTTTATTTACTTATTTCATTGTACTTAAAGCCATTTCATTTGGAAAGAACGAACGTTTTTTTCGCAATAGAAATTAATTGACTTTATTTTATGAACATTGGACATAATTGTAAGGACTCCTTTTTAAGTGAGGTGAGGGAATGAAACGGGCAATCATTATAATATTAAGTATATTATTCATCATCTTTATGGCCATATTATGTATCTATTACCTCATGAAAGGTGATTCCTCACGGTGGCCGGTTGCACTCGGGGGAATTTTCGCAAGTGCCCTACCGCTTTCCCTATTACTTTTGAAAAAGAATCCCTTTAACATTCCGATTATTTGTACTTATTATATATTTTTATTTTGTTCGTTGTATTTAGGCTCCATTGCAAGCTTTTATCTCCATCTCAAATGGTGGGATTCCACCCTTCATTTTTTCAAGGGGATATTCATTGGTTTGGTTGGAATCGTGTTATATAAACGATTGATTCCTAGAAATGTACGAAAGGATGTTTCACATTGGATGCTTTTTCTTTTCATACTTTCTCTTTCAGTCTTAGCCAGTGTACTTTGGGAAATTTATGAATTTGTCGGAGATTTGACGGTTACCCACACGATGCAAAGAGGCGGTAATAAAGATACGATGTATGACCTGCTTTGTGGTTTGGCTGGTGGTCTTATTGCAGCGTTATATTCTTTTGTTCGAAAACAAAAGCTTTAGTTAGGGGTGAATGGATGAACCGAAAACTCGTTATCATACTTAGTGCGTTATATGTTATCTTTATGGCCATCTTAATGGTCTATTATCGCCAAAATGGCGAATCATTTAAATCAACTGTAGCTATTGGCGGTGTTGTCTGCGGTGCAATCCCGCTTCTATTGGCACTATTTACTAAGCTGCAATTTAATTTACCAATTGTCATTTCTTATTTAATTTTTCTAATCGGTTCACAGTATCTGGGCTCTATCCTAGGTTGGTATCGACTAGGATGGTGGGACACTTTTATGCATTTGGTTAGCGGAGCCATCCTTGCATTCACCGGAATTGCGTTATATGAGAGGATGATACACAGAAATGCAGGTGATGAGATTTCCCCCTGGTTTGTCTTTTGGTTTACCTTATCGTTTGCAGCATTAGGCGGTGTTTTATGGGAAATCTATGAATTTAGCTGCGACCAGTTTTTTGGCATGACCTTGCAAGGTGGCGGAAACAAAGATACAATGACTGATTTAGTTGCCGACACAGTTGGCGGTCTCTTCATTGCTGTTTGGTCTGGTGTTAGAACTAAGAAAAAGATAAAGAAAGAATATCCACAGATGTAATTCAAAAAAAGCAGTCTAAACGCAAATTTAGAACTGCTTTTTCAATCACGCTTACACCGTTACAACCGGAAAAAAAAACTCCTCATACAGCGCCTGAACCGCTTTTTTTTCGTCAACTTCCTTTACCCCAAACATCATGCTGACCTCAGAAGATCCCTGGTTTATCATTTCGATATTGACAATCGCCCTTGACAAGGCTTTAGACGCTCTTGCCATCGTACCGACATTATGGCGCATGCCTTCGCCAACAACCATGATGAGGGCTAGACCATGTTCGAATTTCACTTCATCCGCATGCAATTCTAACTTTATGCGTCTGGTGATTTTCCCCTCCATTTCCTTATCAAACTGATTTTCTCTTAAAATAATTGAAATGTCATCAATCCCAGAAGGCGTGTGTTCATAAGATAATCCAAACTCTTCTAAAATGCTTAATAGTTTGCGACCAAATCCTATCTCTCTGTTCATTAAGTATTTGCTCACATAAATACTGCAAAACCCTTGGGCGCTTGCAATACCAATAACAGGACCATTTGTATTATCCCGTTCATTAACAATTCTCGTCCCCGCTGCTGAAGGATTGTTCGTATTCTTGATTTGAACGGGAATTCCTGCCCGAAAAGCCGGCACAAGCGCTTCGTCGTGTAACACAGTAAATCCTGCATAAGAAAGCTCACGCATTTCTCGGTATGTTATTTCCTTAATTTCCTTTGGTTTCTTGACAATAAAGGGATTAACAGAATAAACGGCATCCACATCAGTAAAGTTTTCATATAAATCTGCTTTAACTCCATTGGCAAGGATGGAACCAGTTATGTCTGAGCCGCTACGTGAAAAAGTGAATACTTCTCCTTCTTTGCTATAACCAAAAAATCCCGGAAAGATTAATAATCCATCCCTTTCTCGCAATGAATACAAACGTTCATATGATTCAGGTAATACCTGGGCGTTTCCCGGCTCATCACTCACTACAAGTCCAGCCACTCTCGGATCAACATAATAGGCCTCTACCCCCTTCTCTTGGAAGAATGCAGCAACCAATTTTGCATGATTGTCCTCCCCACTTGCCTTCACCCTATCGATAAACCTTTCTGGCTTACTTCTGTCTCCATTAAGCCTTTCCTCTAGATCAGCTTGTATTTCGGTAATAATCTCAGAAGAAAGATTAAGTTCCTCGGCTATTGTCGCATACCTTTGGATTACCGCTGCTAGCATTTCCAATGGATTCTGCTTCAGCAAGCAACGCTCTGCACATTCAATTAATAAATCGGTGACCTTTTGATCTCCGGCAAATCTTTTCCCTGGAGCTGATACGACGACTATTTTACGCTCGGAATCAGAAGTTACAATCTGGAAAACCTTCTCGATTTGTTTTCCAGAAGCTAAAGAGGATCCGCCAAACTTTACTACCTTCATGTAAAACATCTCCTAATTCCAAAAATATAATCTTAATTTTATCTGAATTCGGAAAATATTCAAGAGTTTTTTCCTCCACACGCGCACATTTGTCTTTTTACCAAGGACGAATATAAAAAAAGACATCAAAAGAAGTAAATTTCCATTAAGAAATTCACTTCTTTTCCTCTTAAATATATGTTTTACTATTTCCTTTGGAAATTGACTAACGGATTAATTCAATAAAATGAGCAAGAATCCTTGCAGTCAAACCCCAAATTACTTTATCCTCAAACATATAGAAATACTCTTCCATCCCTCTTGTCCGCCAATTGTAGTTTTCTCCACCAACGATTAAATCAAATGGAAAATTTTCCTCTGGCTCTACTTTAAATTCGATATGATATATTTCAGGTTCCTTTTCAATGAAAAAAGTTATTGGAACTGTGAAAATTTCCCCGACCTCTGCAGGATTCGGTTGGATAGTTTCTAAACTACTAATAATTCCGACATAAGGATAGACCATCATTCCAAAAGGAGAAACCATAAAATCAAGCGGATAAACTCCTGTGATTTTTTCCACGCTAATCCCTAATTCCTCACTTGTTTCACGAATTGCCGCAGACTTTTCATCTATGTCTAAAGCATCCATTCTTCCCCCTGGAAAACAAATTTCACCTGGCTGTCTCCTTAAGTTCAGTGATCGAACTTCGAATAACACATGAACCCCGTCTTCTTTTTGAATAAGAGGTAACATAACAGCATATTTTGAAAACTTCTCACTACCTAGTATTTTAGTGGTATGACTTTTTAATTTTGCTTGTATTATTTCCAACTCCATGATTTCACCTCTATTCATTTTCAAGGTTCTTACTATCTACAATAACATTTTTATTAATGGATTGAAAAAAAACAACCCAACTTCGATCAAGTTGGATTGTTCCTGGGAATTCTTATTCTTTTTTTTCAAACCAAGAATACATATAGGCAGGATCTTCAATTTCCTGTGCTGTTTTTACAATTCTCAAAGGATGGAAGGTATCTATCATAACGGCCAATTCCAATGTTTCTTTCTTCCCTATACTTGCTTCAGTTTTGCCAGGATGAGGACCATGTGGGATCCCACCTGGATGAAGCGTAATTGACCCCTCTTGAACCCCTTTACGACTCATGAAATTTCCTTCTACATAATAAAGAAGTTCATCACTGTTAACATTGCTATGATAATACGGTGCAGGAATCGATTCTGGATGGTAATCATACAATCTTGGTACAAAGGAACACACGACAAAATTGTTTCCTTCAAAGGTTTGATGGACAGGAGGAGGCTGATGGACCCTTCCAGTGATTGGTTCAAAATCCTCGATATTAAAGGCCCAAGGATATAAGTACCCATCCCACCCTACCACATCAAATGGGTGATGCCCTAGAATATGAGAGGAGACCGTGCCCCTCGCTTTCGTCAACACCTCATATTCACCTTTTTCGTCAATCGTCAATAATGCTTCCGGCCCACGAATATCACGTTCACAAAATGGGCTGTTCTCTAGCAGCTGACCATATTCGTTACGGTAGCGCCTTGGTGTGGTAATTTGACTAAAAGCTTCTACAAAAAGCATTTTGGTTATCTCGTTAGCATCAGGTATTAATCGAAACATCGTCCCAATCGGTATGATAAGATAATCACCAGGACGATAGGAAATCCTCCCGAACATCGTTTCTAGTTTCCCAGAGCCGAAGTGGATATAGAACATTTCATCACCATCGCCATTCCGATAAAAGCTTTGCATTGGCTCAGTGACATTTGCTGTTCCAATTAACAAATCTTGATTTCCTAAAATATAATCTCTTGCTTTTAAGGCATCACCTTTTTTTGTTGTCTTACTTGTAAAAAAGTGACGATGATTGAGAGCCTTTTGTTCTTCATACTCTGGCAAGTAATTACCAAGCAATTCAGATTTTACTATTTCAGTAGGCATAGAGTGGTGATATAAAATCGATTGGGTTCCTGAAAAACCCCGCGTTCCCATAACCTGCTCTCGATAAAGACTTCCATCCACTTTTTTAAACATCGTATGACGTTTATGTGGGACTGTTCCCATTTTACGGTAATACATCATTTCACCTCTATCCCATCAATAATTGAATTGTGTAATACACCGAGATGCTCAATTTCCAACTCAACATGATCACCTGGTAATAACCAGCGGTGTACATCAAGGCCAAGCTCGAGAATACATCCTGTCCCGACTGTCCCAGAACCAATAATCTCTCCAGGATAGAGGGTAACATCTGAAGATGCCCGTTCAATCATTTCCCCAAAGGAATAAAAAAGATCCTTCATATTTCCTGCCGAAAGTAATTGACCGTTTACACGTGCTTTCATTGTGAGATTGAAGCCCTTTCCTGATTTCAAAGGCTCCAGCTCATCTTTGGTAACAATCCATGGACCAATAGAGGTTGAAAAGTCCTTGCCCTTCGCCGGACCAAGACCCACCTTCATTTCCTTCCGCTGTAGGTCTCGCGCACTCCAATCATTCAAAATACAATAGCCAAAAATATACTCATCTGCTGCTTTGGCTGGTATATTTCTTCCTTCTTTGCCAATAATACAAGCAATTTCGAGTTCATAATCAAGCCAGTCAGCTCCAAGAGGCTTCGCAATTTCATCTCCAGGTCCCTTTATGGCAAGATGATTGGAAAAATAAAATACTGGTATTTCATACCATTCAGGAACCATTTCAAGACCACGGTTCTCCCTTGCCGTTTTCACATGCTGCTCAAAGGCATAAAAGTCACGAAAGCTTTTTGGCCTTGGAAGAGGTGCCAATAATCGGATTTCACTCAAAGGGTAAATTCCTTTTTGCTTGTTTATTAAAGACAATAATGCTGCTTTTTTTAAATTTGCTTCACTGTTTTCAAGGAAAACTACAAGATTATCAGGTAACTCCCCACCAGTCACTTCATACATATCAACTGCATGCTCTTGGTCCAACAGAAAACCGGCCCTAATTGTCCCATCTTTTTTTTCAAAGGTTACAAATTTCATCTGGTCACCATTTTTCCTTTTTTCGAATCAGTTCAAACGTTTTTGCTAATGGGTCAGTGAAAACATTCCCCGCCATTCTTCCTACCGGCTTTAATTTTGCTGTTTCTATTCGTCCTTTATTTAAAAGCTCACCGTTTACATGGATGTGAACCACCTTGCCAATTACTAGACTGCCTGCTCCAGGCTTATCGCCAAAATGAAGCACCTGATAGAGCTCACATTCTAAATGAATATGTGATTCCTTAATCCGGGGTACAGCCACCTTCATACTGGGTTCCTTGGTAAAACCTACTTCTTCTATTTCATCGATGTCAGCAGCAAATTCAATCGCACAGTCATTCATTTGCTCAGCCATTCCTTCACTGACAATATTAATAACAAATTGGTCTGTCTTTTCAATATTGACTAGTGTATCTTTTTTAGCACCATCCGTTCCCCGTCTCATTGGTGAAAAACAAATGAGCATCGGGTCCGCACCTATCGCAGTAAAGAAACTAAATGGCGCAGCATTAGCAATTCCATTCTCATCCATTGTTGACACGAAGGCAATCGGACGGGGCAAAATCGATCCAACTAAAAGTTTGTATGCTTCTCTCCATTCAAGTTTTTCCGGTGAGATTTCCATTCCTTCACCACTCTTTCAGTTTGAAAAAAGGGAGATATCATTCTCCCTTAATCCCACCTAATGATAGATTTACCCTTTAAATATAGCTTCTTTGTTTAGTTATTAAAGATTTCCTCGTTTTTCCTGTTCCCGCTCAATTGACTCAAACAATGCCTTAAAGTTTCCTTCACCAAAACCACGAGCCCCTTTTCGTTGAATGATTTCAACAAATAAAGTGGGACGATCAACGATTGGCTTTGTGAAAATTTGCAGTAAATAACCCTCATCATCACGGTCAACCAAGATATTTAGTTCGCGAAGCTTTTCAATTTCTTCATCAATTTTTCCAATCCGCTCACCTAAAGAGTCATAATAGGTTCCAGGTGTCTTGAGGAATTCCACCCCGTTCTTTTTCAATGTGGTTACCGTAGACACAATATCTTCTGTCAAAATCGCTAAATGCTGAACACCCGGTCCATTATAGAATTCTAGATATTCCTGGATTTGCGATTTGCGTTTCCCCTCTGCTGGTTCATTAATTGGGAACTTGATGCGTCCGCCGTTGTGCATGACTTTTGACATCAAAGCCGAATATTCTGTCGTAATATCTTTGTCAGAGAAATGCTTCATTTCCTTAAAGCCCATGACCTTTGCGTAATATTCCACCCACTCTTCCATACGCTCGACATTTCCGACCACATGGTCAACCCCAATTAAACCGGCATCCTCAATTGGTAAATAGACAGTGTAGGGCTCATACCCAGGTAAAAACTCCCCTTGATAATTTTTTCGCTCGATTAATGAATGAATCGTGTCCCCATATGTACCGAGAACAGCCTTTTTTACGATTCCCTTTTCATCCCTCATTTCAAAAGGGGCTACATGGACGATTGCTCCCCTACCAACAGCCTCTCCAAATGCTTTGTCCACATCATCGACCAACAACGCTACGTCCTTTACACCATCACCATGTTTCTTCACAAACTGGGCAACTCTGCTTCCTTCGGTATAGGAACCTGTAATGACAAGACGAATATTCCGCTGCTTGAGTACATAAGAGACCGTTTCGCGATTCCCTGTTTCAAGACCAGAATAAGCAACTGGTTTAAACCCAAAGGCTGTGCAAAAATAATGACAAGCTTGCTTGGCATTGCCTGAATAAATCTCAATATAATCTACATCTCTAACAGGGAAAAAATCATCTGCAAGCTGATCAGCTCTTACTCGTTTTTCAATCATTTAAAAGCCTCCATTCACAATGAAATATAACAATATTCTGAATTGATTTTAAACGAAGGCCTCTTGTCCTATCAAGAGTAGGAGGTAAAGCAATAACGCTTTTAGGTACTAAAGAAATACTCTCCCATCATAGTATTTTATATGGTAAACATAAAAAGAAACATGCCTTGTAAAAGGATGTTTCCAATGTGAGTATATAAAATATGTTGTTACAAAAATATTCCAATCATTATGGCGCATTAAAAACTTTTTCAAGTAAGCATCGCCCGATCATTAGCCATTTGAATACCACGGATTCGTTTAAATTCTTCTAATAAACGTTCAATCGTAAGCTGCTGCTTATTTTCCTCATCGACTTCTAAAATGATTTGACCTTTATCCATCATAATTAATCGATTACCTAGGTCAATGGCTTGCTGCATATTATGGGTAACCATTAATGTTGTAAGGTTGTATCTATTTACAATTTCCTTCGTTAAGTTCGTTATCAACTCAGCCCTTGAGGGATCTAGTGCAGCTGTATGTTCATCAAGCAGTAGAATGGAAGGTTCCGTGAATGTGGCCATTAATAAGGAAAGGGCTTGACGTTCCCCGCCGGATAACAAGCCGACCTTTGCACGAAGCCGGTTTTCGAGGCCGAGGTGCAAGGATTCAAGTACCTCTCGAAAATAATCGCGTCTTTTTTTCGTAACACCCCTACGTAGGGTTCTCGTTTTATTCCTTGAATAGGCCATCGCAAGATTTTCTTCAATCGTCATACTTGGGGCTGTTCCGGCCATTGGGTCCTGGAAGACGCGGCCTATCATTTTTGATCGGCTAAATTCAAGAGAATTGGTTACATTTACTCCTCCAATATGAACTTCTCCTAAATCTGGAATCAAAACTCCCGCAATGATATTCATTAATGTCGATTTACCAGCCCCGTTACTACCAATAATCGTGACGAAATCTCCACGCTTAAGGGATAGATTCACATGATCTATGGCGATTTTTTCATCAGGTGTTCCTTCATTAAAAATCTTATGAATCTGATTTAAGTGCAGCATGATTGTCCCCCTTTGCGGTGGCGGAAGCTTGGATGGCGGGTAGCTTTTCTACTTTTCTCCGTGCTTTTCGCTTGTTCTCTTTTGATCGATCGATTATTTTCGGTGTTGTCAGTGCAATAATGACAATAATAGCCGTAATCAACTTCATATCGCCTGGTTCTAAGAAGTCAATCCTTAAGGCCATTGAAACGACAATTCGATAAATAATTGAGCCGCCAATTATAGCAAGGGTTGTTCTTGCGATAGTTTTTGTTCCAAAAAGGGCCTCCCCAATGATGACCGAAGCTAAGCCAATAATGATCATCCCGATTCCCATACCAACGTCAGCGAATCCGCCCTGCTGGGCAATGAGTGCACCAGAGAAAGCTACCAAGGCATTGGAAAGCCCAAGTCCGAGAATGACAAGTAGGTTGGTATTTGCCGAAAGGCTGCGAATCATTCGCTTATTGTCTCCTGTCGCTCTGATGGCTAAACCAATTTCGGTTTGTAGAAACAGATCGGTTAAGAACTTGATGAGGAAGGTAACAACAATCATAAAAATGAGTATTCCCCATGTTTCCGGAAGATTATCACCAAGACCAACCGTTGAAAGCATGCTATTGAAAAATGAATCAATTCCTGTTTTTTCAAAAAAGTCACTAATGTTTGTAAATGCTGTTTCCGTATTTAATAGAGGAATATTTGAACGGCCCATGATCCTTAAATTTATAGAATAGAGTGCTATCATCATTAAGATTCCGGAGAGCAAGTTATTAATTTTTCCAAACGTATGAAGCAGCCCTGTTAAGCATCCTGCGGCAAAACCGGCAAATAAGGCCAAGATTGTTGCCAAAAATGGGTTTACTCCCGCCGATATCATTATCGCCGAAATGGCTGCCCCTGTTACAAAACTCCCATCTACCGTTAAATCTGGGAAATCCAGAATACGAAAGGAAAGATAGACTCCTAGCGCCATAATTGCATAGATGATTCCTGCTTCAAATGATCCAAATATGGCTGTAAACATTGAGATCATCCTTTCTTTAAGCCTTTAGTTCAAGTCCGAAATGCAATCAGCTCATATTGCATTCTTATGTAAGAATCAAGGAGTTAACCCATGGAAGGGTCTCCTCCTCGAAAAATTAGCATGAATTATTTTCCTTCATAAAACTCGCCAAGCTTACTCCATTCCTCTTTCACCGTTAAGCCTTGTGCTTTGGCAGCAGCTTTATTTATGACTAGTTTTAAACTGCTTGGGAGTTCAACTGGAATTTCCGATGCTTTCTTCTTCCCAGTTAAAATGTCCGCAGCCATTAATCCAGATTGATAACCGAGGTCAAAATAGCTAAACCCACTTGCTGCTACAGCACCTTTTTTCATGGAATCAAGCTCGCCTACAAATAAGGGAATTTTTTTGCTGTTTGCAACGGCAATAACGGAATCAAGCGCAGTGACAACCGTATTATCAGTTGGAATGTAGATAGCATCAACACGTCCGACTAATGATTCAGCAGCCTGCTTCACTTCTGATGTATTGGCAATAGAAACTTCTACAAGTTTGGCCCCTTTCTCTTCCGCTAGTTTTTTTACTTCTTTTACTTGGACTTCAGAATTCTGTTCCCCAGAATTATAGATAACACCTATATTTTTTGCTTTTATTTCATCCGTAATAAAGTTAATGGTTTTTTTGGTTGCTTCTGGATGGTTGTCAGTTGTTCCGGTAATATTTTCCCCAGGTTTATCAAAAGCCTTTACCAATCCAGCACCGACTGGATCTGTCACCGATGTAAAGATAATTGGAATTTTCTTTGTAGCTTTTAAGCTAGCTACCGCACTTGGTGTGGCATTGGCAAAAATCAAGTCTACTTTGTCGCCAACAAAATTCTTGGCAATTACTTGTGGGTTATTCGGGTCTGCTTGTGCATTTTTATCATCATACTTTACCTTGATGCCTTTGTCTGCTAAAGCCTTTTTAAAGCCCTCTGTAGCGGCATCTAAGGATGGATGCGGGGCAAACTGGGAGATTCCGACTTTGAATTCTTTATCCGTTCCTCCCTTTTCTGAACCACCTGATGTTTCTTTACTTCCACATCCAGCAAGCAGCAACATTCCTGCCAAAGCTACTGAAAGTGCTTGGAGCCTTCTCTTCATAATAATTTCCCCCTTAACATTTTTAATAACTTTAAATTTTCCAAAAATTAAATATATTAGAAGTTATTCTAGTATTTTTATGCATTAAAAGCAATAGAAATTGCAAAAATATTTTTTCGCTTTAAAGCGACATAATATTTGATAATCACCCCATCTCGGTTGTCCCCCCCTTCTTTTTTAGAAAAGCGCAAGGCGCCCGCCTATCGGCGCCTGGAGCTGGACATTTCTCGAAGTCCAATGTTATAAATTCTTATATTATA
>NZ_DALZYO010000041.1:0-52405 GCF_031988165.1 Neobacillus sp. | reverse complement strand
TTATCATAACATATGATGCTTTATCAAATTGGAACTTTTTAAAAATTGTCTTTTGAAAAGATGCGATTTTTAGGGAAGATGCTAATAAAGAATATGTTTTGCGGATTCCATTTTTGGGCAAATTCTAATCTTACGGGCGTACAAAATAAAACGCTCCTTTTTATGAAGGAGCATTTCTCATGGAATGTGACCCTTGAGGGGATTAATCCACTTTAATGATTTCTTGATCAGTAAATATTGTTCCGTTTCTTTCAGGAGCTGAAATAACTAGGGTCTTGCCTCAAATTCCTCCCTTGATGTCGGGAGAGGTTCATCCTTAAATTGATTTTGCAAATCACCCAAGCTTTTTAAATAATTGAGTGCCGTGTCTCCTGGGTGAATGGCTTCGCTTAATTCTTCAAGAAAGGCCCCTATCATATATCGTTGTGTGATAAGCAGGTCAATGGATGTTATCCGAAAAATTGCGCAATACTAATCGCTGCAGCGGCTCCGATGGCAGTCTTGACGGTTCGATAAACGATTTTTAACGGGAACATATCATACCTTTAATCATTCTGAATCTTTCCATATTATATATAAAAATGCCGAAACCATCTAGTTAATACAGGACTTTACTTTGAATATTCATTATGAATAATTCAGGTTCAATTAGTTCGGGAGTTGATTTTTTCGAAAATTTAGTAATTATCAAAGTAGCTTTGTATTTTTACAGGATCAGAAGTTTCTGACAAAGCTAACATTAACAAAATACGTGCTTTTGCTGGGTTTAAGGAATCAGATGTTACGAATTTATTTGTTTCATCAGTTGCTTCATGTGTTACCATTCCAGTAGCTACACGTGATGCACGGACAATCACAACGCCTTTTTTCTGGGCATCAACGAGTCCTTCTTGTGTTTCAGGAAAGACGCTTCCGTTTCCAGTACCTGCGTGTATAATCCCTTTTGCTCCTCCCTTAACAGCAGCATCAACCAATACTCTACTATCATTTCCATGCCCATATAAAATTTCTACCTTCGGAAGTTCTGTTACATTACTAATATCAAACTTACTTTCGCTCGTATGTATACGAGAAGGCTTGTTATAGAAATAAGGTTTACTACCTTGAACATTCCCAATATCACCATATTCAAATGAATCAAAAGAATTAACAGCGGTTGTATTCAATTTCGTAGTATCACGAGCGGAACCAATTTTTTCGTTTAATTCAATCATGACACCATGCCCTTTTGAATCAGGACTTGCAGCAATAGCTACAGCATTGTATAGATTAAGTGGACCATCAGCACTTATCGCTGTTGACGGTCTCATCGCTCCAACAAGAACAACTGGTTTTTCACTCTTGACTACTAGGTTAAGAAAATAGGCTGTTTCTTCAATCGTGTCTGTCCCATGAGTAATAACAATTCCATCAACGCTATCACTTGCCAATTGTTTATTTACTTCTTTTGCCAGCTTTAATAAAATTTCATTGGTCATTGCAGAACTATCAATATTTACAAGTTGTGTTCCCGTTATATTGGCTATTTCTTTCACCTCTGGAACAGCATCTAATAAAGTTTCTATAGCAACCTCTCCTGCTTTATAACCAGTTGTTTGAGTATCAGATGCGGCGACACCTGCGATTGTTCCACCAGTAGCAATAATTGAAACATTGGGTAATTCTTCATTCGTAATCTTTTGCGGAGTTTTCTTGACAGTTTCACTTTTCATTTCAGTTTTCGGAGCTTTCTCGATAGTTTCACTTTTGGATTGAGGAGATGAACAGGCAGTTAAGCCGATCAGTAACAATAATGAAAGTGCAATTAGAAAAAATCTGTTTTTGATTGTTTTCCTCATTTAATAAAATCTCCTTTGGAATAAATTTTGCACATCAAATAGAAGTATGAGAATAGTTTTTCTTCTATAAGAGTGATTTTTATATTTCAAAGTGAAAAATCTGTTCCGCTCAGAAAACTTTTTTCAAAAAATGATTACTCCTTTCATCATTATTCAGTTTAAAAAGCGATACAAATCTTCACATTAAAAATAAAGAATTTTTTTCCAAAGTTAGTGTAATGTCTTGCCTACATAAAACTACTGGAAAACATAGGCTTAATAGAATTGTCACAATATCGACGATTTTATGTGCATGAAGAGCTTTAAGGGGAGAAGTGTGTAGTTGAATGATGATTCATACTAATAAATGTAGCTCTAATATTTAGATCCTAATGTATGGATCTAATAAAACACGGTTAATTGAGAACTTTATATAAAATTGCCTTTAGGATAATCAATCATGGAATCTATTACACATAACATTTTAAGCTATTCCTTCTTATGGATAGCTTTCTTTTTTTGAAAAAATTTTAAATTCACCTGACCTTTTAGAGCTTTTTTCTATATATGAAAAGTGAGAAGCGGCTGACCCAATGGAGGGGACTAGCCAATCAAACAAAAGAAAAAAAGGAGATGTTTGGATGAGCAGGATGTTAATTAAAGAAAATCCAGTGATCATTGTACCGTCTTTGGCGGTGAAAATTGGCTTAAATGAAGCAGTAGTCCTTCAGCAGGTTCATTTCTGGCTAACGATCAGCAAGCATAATTATGAAGGAAAACGATGGGTCTATAATACATATTTGGATTGGCAGAAGCAGCTGCCGTTTTGGTCGGTGAGTACGATTAAGCGGACCATTCATTCACTTGAACGCCAAGGTTACTTGATTTCAGGTAATTGGAATGTGGTAAAACTGGATCAAACCAAGTGGTATACGATTGATTATCTAAAACTAGAGGAACTAGAGGAATGTCAAACTGAGCTGCCAACAGGTCAATTTGACTTCCCGCCTAATCAAACTGAGCCAGTTAACAGTTCAAATGAAGTTGCAGAACAGACCAGTTTGAACCAAGCAATACCAGAGATTTCTTCAGAGATACCTACAGAGAAAAAAACTCCTGTTGTCGAGATCATCAACTACCTAAACGCAAAGACAAAGACCGACTACAAACCAAGTACCCACAAAACTCAAGAATTGATCAGGGCAAGAATGCGAGAAGGGTTTTCGGTGGACGATTTTATAAAGGTCATCGATTTAAAGACAGCTGAATGGCAAAATAACCCTCGTATGAGCAAATACCTAAGGCCGGCAACGTTATTTGGCACCAAATTTGAAGCCTACCTCAACCAGAAGTCCTTCACGAAAACCTTGAACGAGGAGGATTTTGATTTAGATGATTAAGCGGGAGACGTTTGAATTATTAAAGAGGATTGCGGTTTTTTATGATCAGTTTGTTGTGAATCAGGAGAAAGTGAACTTGTGGCACGAAGTGTTAAAGGAGTACACGTTTGAAGAAATCCAAGGAAACCTGTTGACCTTTGTAAAGGACTCATCCTTTCCGCCAAAATTGTCCGATCTGATCCCAAAGGCAACCAATTCGAAGACGGTTCCAAATTCGGAAGAGACAAAGAAACGAACCCCGAGGCTGGAACCAGCGAGTGAATGGGTAATTCAAAGAGAGCTAGCGAAAATGAGAGCGATATTGGGAATTGACAGGGGGGCGAGAAATGAAAGAGCATGAACCATTTAATCTTGAAGCAGAAGAGGCATTGGTAGGGGCGTTCTTTTTAGAAGAAGCATTGGTGAAAGAATGCTCGATTCGTTCGGAACAGCTATACTCCTGGAAACTTAGGCTCATTTATTCGGCCATCCGCAGCTTGGATGAAAAAGGAAAGCCCATTGATGTCATTACGATTGTGGAGGAACTCGGGATTCAGAACATTAAATTGTTGGGAGGGGTCAGCTATATTACCCAATTAGCAGGCAGTGTACCAACAACTGCCAACTTTCATTTTTATGAAAAATTGGTCAGGGAATATGCCCAAAAACGAAAGGCGATTCAGATTGCCGGAAAAATTATCGAGCAGGCAAAAGAGACAGAAATTAGTAAGACCTTAAGCGATGGGATTCACGGCTTAATGGCTGTGGAGGAGGATCAAGTCGATGAGGATAACGGTGACATTACGCCATCGTTAGTGGATTTATTCGAGGACTGTGAAAAAGATCTTGGTGATATTGTCGGGATTCCTTCCGGGTTTGCCCATTTGGACCGGCTTACTGGAGGGTTTCAAGAATCAGATTTAGTGATCATTGGAGCGCGTCCAAGTATGGGGAAAACAGCATTAGCTTTGAATTTGGCTCTACATGCGTCTTTTCAAGATGTCAGTGTCGTATTTTCCTTGGAAATGGCAAAAAAACAGCTGCTGAAACGAATGGCTGGTTTTACGGGAAACATCGACAGTCTCAAAATGAAGAACCCAAAAAAGGAGTTCCAGGAAGAAGATTGGCATCATTTTACGGACAGTATCGGAACGTTATCAAAGGTCAATCTACATATATTTGACCGGGCAGGGATGGATGTCCCCTATATATGGTCAAAGCTTCGGAAGATCCGAAGGGAATACGATGGTGAAAAAAGAATCCTGGTGGTGATTGATTATCTGCAGCTGATTGCGGGTGATCCGAAATGCAAACATAACCGCCAAGCAGAGATTAGTGAAATAAGCAGAGAACTAAAAACGATGGCGAGAGAACTAAACGTGGTCGTCATTGCCCTTTCGCAGCTGAGTCGCGGGGTTGAAAGCCGTCAGGACAAACGGCCCATCCTGTCAGACTTGAGGGAAAGTGGTCAAATTGAGCAGGATGCAGATTTGATCTCTTTTCTATATCGGGATGATTACTATACAAACGATTCTCAGCAAAAAGACAGGATGGAAATTATCCTTGCCAAGCATCGGAATGGTCCTACTGGAACAGTCGAACTTGGATTTAACAAGCAATATGGACAGTTTTTCAATTTGGAGGTGTAAAACGAGGGAGGAATGGCCCTAGTGAAAAAAGTGGTAGGAGCGGCTTTCATCGTTGCTACAACACTATTAACCTATCAACCACAGGAAATGATCTAAGAGTATATATCAGTGGGCTATTCAATTAAGAATGAAGTTCAAAAAAGCAATGCTTTTGCTGGAGAGGAAGCTAATATGGCACTTGCTCAAGTGCCCAATCACCTTGGTTGAAACGATTGATGGGGATACGATTAAGGCATGTGTATATGGAAAAGTGGAAAGGATTCGCTATTTATTAATCGATACCCCTGAACGAGAAAGCCGAGGATGTGAGTCCATCCGTTTGCAAAGGAAGATCTACATAGGAATAACGAGTTGGTGAATGGAGGCAGTCTATCGATGGAGTTTGAAGAGGGAAACACAAGGGATGCTTACGGTAGGCTACTTGCCTATGTTTACCTAGATGGGGTATCTGTTCAAGATATGCTTCTAAAAGAAGGATTCGCTCGGGTGGCATATATTATGGGATCCACCTTATAGGTATCTCGAACTATATCGAACGAATAGACATCTAGCAAAGAGGAGTAAACTGAAGATTTTGGGGCCCGAAGGACTATGTGACATTTTGGGGATTTAATGGGTGTGTAAATGAGAGGGTAACAGAAAATAGCGAAGCCCAGTTTCGTTTTTATCATGGTTTATGAAGTAGAAGTTGTTTCATGGGAGGAGTTATTCCAGATTTTGTCGAATTACAATAAATAAAAATAATATTTATTGGAGTCAAAAAGATGAAACATACTCTTCAAGAACCTATTAAATTACCAAGCATTTTGCGAGGACGCAGCATTCATCACAACATCATCCCCACAGTTTGTAATTTAAAAAATATGCTGAACAAATTGGTCTCAGTTCAAGGCGATTACGTCCAGTTAAAACAATGGGAAAAGAGAAGTTATCAAGCTTACCAAATAGTCAAATTTAAACTTGCAATCTTATTCACATACCATGAACAAAGAAAAAACTTAATTAAACAACATATTCTTAGTGGAAGCCCAAATGAATTTGGAGCAAGTTGTATCGATATTTACTTAGTAGCCTTTGTTGCTGAAACCTATGGACCTGGTAAAACCGTCTTTTTTGATTACATAATGAAAAGCGGTATTTCAGAAAAAGTTATTTCAGCTAAAGCAATTTGGCAGGTGGGAAAGGGTGACGGTGTTTATCTTGAAATACTAAATAATGACGGAACTATTAGGGATTGGGGCTTTTTTGCAAATTGGATAAAAGGGAATCAGAGATAAGATAATGACAATTCCCCGAAACACCATAATGGTGGTTGTAAGAAAAAGAATGTACATTTCTGAAAAAAGAGGTGGCACAAATGGATTTCTTGTTTACAAAGAAAGCCCAAATCTGGATCAATATTGATATACCCACGAAGAAATTTACTATTCATCATAAATGTATTTACACAGATAAAATGAGTGAAACATCATATAAAGGAATTGGCACTTTAAAAAGAGATGGAGGCTGGTTAAAAGCGGACACAGTAAAGCAACTGAAAATATATTTAAGGAAAGGTATGCCGAGTTTGAATTTGTAAGTCATTGCTAAATTGGTGGATTTAGAGTGAGTTTAAGAAATTTTAGATTAGATAACTAATTCTAATTTTCTCGTTAGAATTCAAAAGATTTGAAAATGGCAGGTGAATTATTGATGTGAATGGGATAGATGAAAGTTTCGAAAAAAAGGAACTTCACAAAGTATATACTCTAATGAGGGCTGATAAGCAACCGTATGAGAGTGAAATTCTAGGTACTTTTGGCGGGCATCGCCAAAGTGAAATTAACAGAAGAATCGATTGTCCTGTAGCATTTGGTGCCATAAATAAGTGTGGATATATAAAACATAGAGGATTTTTTGCTGATGAGCAAACAGCAATTTCTGCAGGATTTAGACCATGTGGGGTGTGCATGCCTGAAAAGTATGCCATTTGGAAAAAGCAATAATGCTTTTTGACAGGAGACAGGAGAGAAAAGAAGAAATGACGGTAGATGAGTTGCTAGACTGGGAGGATAATTGGCTCAATCGAGAGGGGCTAGATGAAGGGGAAAAGCGGATTGCTTGGTTAGAAGAGGGAGTGAACCTGTACAGTCAATTTATTCAAGTAGATAAGAAAGAACCGCGATACGCGATTACGTTGTCTGATCTGTATTTAGAAGTGGGTCGGGATGAGAAAATTAGAAAAGGGAACTATCATGCTGCATATAAAACATTACGGATGGCGACCATTCATGCTTCAAAAAAACCCGACGCGTTTTATCATTTGTCCTTTATTTTGGCGAAGGAAGATAGAAAATGGGAAGCGGTTCTATTTTATGGGAATGAAGCTTTAGCAAAAGGGCTTACTGGCAGCAAGCGTATCAAACTGCTTTGCAATATGGCACTAGGGTACAAAAGGCTCGGATATGTCGAAAAAGCTTATTCGTTAATAAAAGAAGCAAAACTGCTGGATTCAACCAATGATTATGAATGGTTCATTGAGTTATATATCGATCGAATGAAAGAGAATCGTAGAGAACCGATTTTATTAAAAGAAACGAATGAAAAAAGGAAGTTTGTTACAAAGGACCATTATACAAAAGTGATTGATGATGCAATGGATGGTAAATGTGTCGTATTAGATTTAACGAAAGAAGAGAAATTTTTCCGTGGGTGTCAAGATGACATTCGTTTGGAACGTAAAGAGGCAGAAATTCTCGGATTCTTAATCGATCATGCAATGACATCCTGTCCGAAAGTTCAAATTGAATCGTCCGTCTGGATCGATCGACAAGTCGGATCTTCAGCAGTGAAGCGCTATATGGTCAGCCTCCGCAAAAAACTGTCACAGGCAATGGGAAGAGATGATATCGCTACTTCAGTTCTTATTACGACAACAGATGGGTACGAATGGAGAGCTGACATCCCATCGATTGTCCTCCGTTAGGCCGGTTACTAATTCGTAACCGGCTTTTTATTATACTTAAGTCACAAATTAAACGAGAGGATGATTTAGATGAACTTAATGAAATTAGAAATGATGAATGGAACAGAACGTGTGGCAGAGGCGTTACAAATCAGAGGGTTGTTTGTAGATGTAAAAAAAGATGTAATTGTGCTTACGGAAGAAAATACAACAAAAGACATTGAAAAAGTTCGCGAATTACTGTACCAGCTAAACATTCCAACCTTTTGGCCTGCTTATAATAAATGTCAAGTAGTTGTGAACCGCCTACCGAAAGCGTTGATGAAAAGGATCATGAATGTACCGGGTCGCGAATTCCCAGTACACATGGAAGGGTACCATTTCCGCTGGAGATCATTTGCGCAAAGAAGGTTTGGGATTAAAGTTAACGCATTGGACTTGGATCCACAGGTGGCAATGCTGGTGAAAACCTTGAACCTAGCTGGAATCACTACATTAGCTGGTTGAAATGGCCATCATCGTTATGCACCCAACTTCCAACTTTCCGGCGTTTTCCAAGGTGCTTGGTTCGAAGTTATCCAAGAAAAATTTTTAAGCGCATGCACACTTCATTATAAATGGAACGTTCGCTATGGTAACCGTTCGGGCTCTACAATAATAGCAGAAAATGAAGGTGAAGAACGTTGCGATATGAATAAACTTTATCAAGACACTGTTCAAGTGGCAGCAATTCTGAAAAAACACGGAAATGAAATCCGTGAACTGAAGAAAAAAACATTTAAGCGAGACGGAGTCATGAAAGAAATCGCAAACCGTTTTGTCGAAGAGAAGGATTATAGTGGACTCGTTAGTTGGATGAGAACACAAATATATTAGAAAACTCTCTTAATTACTAATCTTTCAGAGTTGTCTAGCTTTTATAACTAATATTACGGGTAGAAAAGTAGTGGCATTTAATTCAATGCCACTACTTTTTTTGTTTCTTAAAAACGTTTTAGTAAGTCACAAAGCAAATAGTAACTATATTTCGAAAAAACAGTGAACAAACTGTCACAATTAAAATAATAATTATTGGTAGTGTTCTAATTTGATAATATTACTGTTCACTGAGATAATTTTAGAATTATTGTAGGAAAAAATAGCTTATTCAAAGAGAAGGTAAATATTTTAATATAATTATGAAATTTGTCAAGGTTCTGCTAAAAGCAGCACAAAAGAACAACATCATGTGTTAAGTTCACCAAACGAACATAGGAAAATTCCAATTTACTTTTGTAGTTTAATATCAATATAATATTGTCGTGAGGGGTGATAATAATTGTCGAATCATGACTTTAAAACTATTATTGAAGGAATTGGCTATAATCAGTTTGGAAAAAAAGTATTAGCAACCCAACTACGTTTTTCAACTTTGGAAGCGCTTTTTGAAGTAGATCCCGAAGTTCAGCGTAAATTAGACCCACAGAGAAGGTCGGAAATAAGAGAATTTATTTTAAAATCATTAAGAGGAAAGGATTTTTATTTTTCACCATTTATTTTTTCTGCGAGGGGGGCATTTATAGAAACAGAACTAGGCTGGGCCTTAGAACCAGGCACAATGCTTTACATACTCGACGGCCAGCATCGAAGTTCTGCCATGTCGTCAGCATTAAGCCATTTAAAATCGCAAAAGGAAACAGCAGAAGAAACAGGAAATGATAAAGAAGCAAACAACATACAAGTCTATATTGACAAGTTGAAAGAATATCCAGTAGCCATGCAGGTGTATTTGGATTTAACACAGCAAGAAGAGAGGCAGCTTTTCACTGATATCAATACAGAACGAAAAGAAGCGCATATTGGACTAATCATGCAATATGATCATCGCGATAAGTATACAGAATTAACAAGAAAGATAGCGAAACGACTGCAATCAGAATATGAAATCGAACAAGAACTATCACGTCTTACTAACTATAATTCCGCAATAACTTCACTAACGATCATGAAAAAATGCTTGCTGGCCTTGTTTGAAGGCAATTTATCAGTCAAAAAGGGCGAGCCTAATTTTGGAGATTATCACCCAGATGAGGTGATTGCTATTTCACAATCTTTCTTTGAATCATGGCAGCAGTTATTCCCTAAACAAATGGCAAATCGCCGTAAATTTGTTACTGGGCTGACAGGAATTCAAGTTGCTTTAGCCTATACTGCTTTTCATCTCACTAAGAATTACTCCATTTCCCATCATGAAGCAATCAAGCACCTTAGCAGTTTAAAAAAATACTGCACGTGGAAACATGATGACCCGCTCTTTTCACATCTTTACGACCCTACGACAGGAAGAATAAAGCATCATTCATCAACGACTTCCATTCAAAGAACAGCATGGAAATTTAAGGCTATTATCGATAAGGAAAGGATTGGGACTACTTGATCGTTAACAACGTATTTTCCAAGCGGCAATCGATGGCAACATACACAATTTATGAGCTGACAACATTAATCCAAGACGGGCAAGTGAAATTACGAGAGGTTAACAAACTGCATGTCAGAGCGATTAAAAAATATATTCTTGAAAACGTTTTAACAGAACAGATTTACTTTCCGCCAATCGTTGCGGCAGTTAACAGTTTAGGTACTGACAAGCCTTTAGAATTGACGATTATTGATGGGAACCAACGCTTAAAAGCATTTTGCCAAATCGAAGAAATGGGTAGCCGTGCAGTAAAGATTGACAATGATGAATACATGAAAATAGGATACAAATTGCTTCATTTTGTTCAAAAAACAGAGGTTGTAGTGCAAATATTTGAGGGTCTAACTAAAGAAGAGGGTGATCAACTATTTATAGACCTTAATACAAAGGGGAAAAAGGTGGCATTATCAAAGAGAATTGCCTTCGACTCTAGAAAAGAGTTAAATAAAATCACCAATTCCATTTTGAAGAACAATAAACAGCTTAAGATCGCCGGTGTAGAGATTGAGAAAAGGGCGATTGTTAGGCCGACAAATAAGAAATTGCTTTCATTATCTCAGCTGCGGCAAATTGTGGCTATTTTTCTAACTGGAAAAATGATTCATCGAGCGGTAGATGATCGCTATGAAGCACATCTCGAAGACAATGACTATATCAAACTAATTACTATTTGGTTCAATGAATTGTTTCAGCAGTATCCACCTGAGCGAATTGGTGATTTTGAGGAATCCATGCTCGCCAATTTCCCATTACTTTTCGGAATTGCCTATTATGTCAATAAAGGCTTGGAAAAGCATCCATTTGAAGTGCGGAAGCAAGAACTGGTATACCGTATGGATCAGTTAAGACAGGTAGATTGGAAACGTCATAATCCGGTATGGAAACACTTCCAGGGATCATCAAGAGCCGGCTATTACTATTTAGCAAATGACAAAAGCAATATAGAAAAACTAGTCGCGTGGCTAGAGGAGCAAAGGGGGTGAGGGACATGTGAAAAATTAATATAAAAAACCCATAGGCGTCTAAGTCATGGCAGACAACGCCCATGGATTTTCAGGTGTTGGGTTTACCAACTACGATAGTATACCCTTTTTCAGAAAAAAATTAAAGATGTAAATTGAAAGAACCATCAACCATTAAGAAAGAGAGAATAATGATGAGCTTAAAGTATGACTATTTAATTAACGAAAAAACTGTGTTGTTTTACGGAATATTTAACGAAAACGGCGAATTATTTACGCATGTAATAGATGAAGACGATGAGTTTACAGTAATGATGTCACCAGTCCAACTAATTGACAAAACACTTATAAGCTATGGCTCTAACTTTAAGGGAGCACTCAATAGCTCAACTCAGCTGTTAGGCGAAAACAGAAGAATGTACCCAATTAAAATTGATGCATCATTAGATATTTGGCTGTTTCCAACAAAGTCATACAAAAAGGAAACCTGCATCTGGTTTGCGCTTAATCATGTGAAGGGGACACAGCCGCTAGGAGTCAAATTCACAAAAATATTTCTAAGTTATGGGCATACGATTGAAATTGTCATGAAGGAATCGGCATTTCGTGATAAACGTCTGACAGCAGAAGACCTAAAAGATAAGATCACTACTAACACAAAAAATTTTATGAGTTTTATGGTCGAATCAAAGAAAGGGTTTATGATTGTTGAGGAAAAGGGTCGGTATAAGTGCAGAGATAGAAATAGAGAGAAAGAATGAACGTAGTAATGTAGACATGATGAAGTTAAGAGATTATTAACAAAATTGTAAATAGCTACAAACACTCCAAACCGCAAATGGTTTTAAACTTTTTCGGATTGGAGTATTTCTTTTCAAAAAATTTTTCCTATATTCAAGTTCTATGGAGGGATTTCCTTACCTCTAGGATCGGGCATCGGGGATCGGACAGATATGGAAAGTACATTAATCTGTCTATTATCTAAGGGATTATTCAGTGTGTGAAAAATTAATTACATTCATTGTCTATTGGAAACTTACCTAATTTAAGATATAATCTAATCCTATTGTCTTTTATTATTGAATCAAATAGATTCTATTTATTGGAGGGGTAACTATGGTTAGAACATTGGTTATAACCTCATGTACTGGGGAAAAGCTATTTAAGCCTGAAAATCAACTTTTATTAAGTGATTTTAGAGATAAAGAAAGTTTAAAAAATAAAGAAGAAAATCTTCATGAATATAAAACCACTGCTGGAAAGTTATATACTGGCAAGCAGCATAAACGGCTTATGGAAGGTGTAGAATTACTTCGTGAGCAATATGGTGAGGAAATAATAGACGTAAGTATTGTTTCTGCAGGTTATGGTTTAATTGATGAAGCAGATGAAATAGTCCCTTATGAAGTTACTTTCAACGACATGAAAGCAAAAGAAGTAATCGAGTGGTCCGACTTTTTAAACATTAATTTTAAGGTTTCAGAGAAAATTAAAGATTATGATTTAGTGTTTTTCTTACTAGGGGATCAATATTTAAAATCGATTCAACTTCCTTTAGAAAGGACTATTCAAGGTCAAAAACTAATTTTTCTTGCCAGTAAATCTAGTAGGAAGGTAATCCCAAACGCAGAACCATATCATAGACTAGAAATTACGCAAGATGATACCAAGGAGTTTGGTTCTGGGAATATTGAACTAAAAGGCTTCTTATTTAAATTGATTGCACAAGAAATGGTGAATGATAAAAATTTATTTGATCGAATTTATAAAAATCCTAATGATGTCTTAAAAATTTTAGAAAAATATCGAATGAAAAAAAATATCATTGAACAAATGCACTTGTTTCCTCTGGACTACCAGGTTAAAACTGAATCATCAGGAAAGGACATACCTTCATTGCAAGAGAAAAAAATTGACATCTTCAGAAAATCAGATATTGTTGCAAAAAATTATAAAAATTTTCCGTTACGCTATTACATGCCAGAAAATGATGATCGGGTTGATCCAAATTTTAACTTCATTGAAGACACTCATACAGAAAATCGTGATCCTTATTTGAATGACGTTTATTCACATGAAATATATAATATCCCAAACTATGATGGTCTACTGGTATCGATGATGAACATTGATTCAAAGAAAACAATAGACAGTCAAAAAAATAAAAAGTTCCAAAAAGTAATTGATGCAGGAGGGATCCATAACTTTGTTAGGTATCCATCGGATTTTCCGATTCTTGGAGATTGCGGTGCTTATAGTTATAGAAACTATTTTGAGCCTCCATTTGGAACAAAGGAAATATTAGACAATTATGAGATGCTTGGTTTTGATATTGGCGTTTCTATTGACCATTTAATTCTCCCAGAACATTCCGAAATGGATGAGAGAATAAGACGTTTATCTATTACAGAATCAAATGCTGAAAGATTTATTAAATTGCATAATGAAGGTAGTTACACATTTAAGCCTTCTGGAATAGCCCAAGGTTGGGATGTACCAACATATGTTCAATCAGTCAAAAACCTAATTGACATGGGGTATCAGCATATTTCGCTAGGTGGTTTGGCTTTTTCACCCAATGAGGTGATCTATGATGTTTTGAAAAATATTGCTCCATTATTACCAGAATATATGGAAGTACATTTATTCGGAGCTGCTCGTTTAGAGTCAATAAATACTTTTAATCAACTTGGCGTTACTTCTTTTGATTCTACGAGTTTCCTGCGCCAAGCATGGTTGAGCGCAAAAAATAACTATTTTACAATGGACGGAGCTAAATATGCTGCCATCAGAGTTCCACAGGCAACTGAAAGAAGTTCGAAAATAAAGAAATTGTTAGTTAAGGGTGTCGGATCTTTAGAGCTATTTAAAAAATTAGAGCAAAAATCACTTGAAGCTCTAAGATTGTTTGATAAGGGACAATTAGGTATTGAGGAGACTCTTGAAACAATTCTCGAATATGATAATTTAATGAATTTTGAAAAAAGAAATAACAATGAGAAACTTTATCGGAAAGTGCTTGAAGACACACCATGGAAAAAGTGTGGTTGTGAAATTTGTAAGGAAGTCGGCATAGAGGTAATCATCTTCAGGGGTAATAATCGTAATCGAAGAAGGGGTTTCCATAATACCCATGTATTTTACCAACAATTTAAAGAAAATAAACAGGAGGGGTTGAAGATATAATTCTTCAACCCCTTTTTTATAAATGCAGGCTTAAAAAATTTTTTATTCAAAGGAGCAATAATATGAATAGCATTAAGATAGGCCATGCCAAAAAGTTAAGTAGAAAAAAAACTGAATTGTATTTAAGTACTGCTACGCTAAGAGAAATGAAAAGTTGGAATTTGAAAATTTCTGCGCACCAATCAATTAATGAATTGATTCAAATTCATACTGATGATATCACAGTGATAAAAGAAGAAAATAATATATATAATATTTCTATTAAAGATGGCTATCTAATGACAGTCCTACCAAAATCAGAATTAGATGATGAGTTTCCAGTGTTAATTTCAAATAGTTCCCCAGTAATAATAGTTATTAATACTTTACTGGAAGTTGATCTATTTAAAAATTTCATTGAAATTAAAAGTGCCAAAATTAGCAATAACTCAACAAAAATAATGAATCTTAAAACGTTAGAAACGATAGTATCATTAGTTTTTGGTTATTACACCTTAGAAGAAACTGAAAACATAATAGAGGATTTTATGGAATACATAGAAAAAGTACTAAACAGTTATGAATTTTATAAAGTATATAGTGTTAAAGAAATCCAAGAACTTAAAAGAGCATCCATTTGTAATTCTTCCATATCTTGGTATTTAATTTTTAAATTTTTTGTAGAAAATCACCAAAAGAATGTTTATAAATATCAAGATATTCCTAAACTAGAACTGGATGTTTGTGTGAATAATTGGAGAGGTGACTTTTTTGATAAAAAAAATCCAATTTGGGACGAAGTGTTCAAAACTAGCAGGAGGTTTTATCCAACGAAGGAGAATTTAGAGAAAGTATATGAAAAATGGCAATTATATTTATAAAGTCTCTAATATCAAGAGGCTTTTTATTTTTATAACTTTACTTAAAGTGAAGAAAAATGCTATAATTTAAATAAATATCACGTATAATCACGTATAATTTAAAAGGGAGGCTATAATGGATTTTTATATAAGTTGGTCACATAGTGATGCAATATTTTGCGACTATTATGAAGAGTGTTGCATGTTAATATCGGCAATACCAGACAATAAGTATGGAGTAAAAAAATTCCAAAGAAAACCAAAGAAATTAATTATTGATTCAGGTGCGCTTTTCTACTCTAAAAATCCTGAAAAATTTAAGCTGAGGGATATATTAGACATACAGAAATTCATCATTGATTCCGCTCCACGAGATATTCCTATAAAACTTGTCCACCTAGATGAGCCACTCCTCAACAAAAATACACTTTCAGAAAAGTTTTGTTCCGTTGAAAAGACATTATTCAATGCATATGAATATGTAGATTTAATTAGTAAAAGTAATCTCCCTGAAAATGTAGAATTAATGGGGGTAATTCAAGGATTTGATATTCCGAGTACAATCTATTGTATTCATGAATTAAGAAAATTGGGATTCAATAGTTTTGGATTAGGTTCTATGTTAGCACGTAGTCCATTAGAGCAAATTCATTATATGAAGTCAGTTACTGAAATAGTGGGTTCTCATAAATTACATATTTTTGGTGTAACTGGAATTCAACAAATTAAAGAAATGGCAAAGCTTAAAATTGCCTCTTTCGATTCAAGTAGACCAACAATGGTAGCAGCATTTCACCAAATATTTTATAGTAATCCCTTCCGGACATATCTTATTTCTGATTCAAATGTAAAGAAGGTACAAGAACGAATTATTAAACCTTTAGAATGTTCTTGTCCTATTTGCAAAATAAAACCCGAAGATATCATAAACATATCACATCGTCATTTTATGAAGTTAAGATCTATTCATAATTATTACCATTTATCAAAGACGATTGATGAAATCAAATGTAATGAAGGAGTGGTATAGTGTCTTTATTTCAAATTTGTTATGGTCCTGAAATTGGTGCAATCCTTCAATCCATTCAAAAGTATCCTGGTATTTCCAAGGTAGAGTTAGTAACTAAATATCAGTATCAACCTCAAGGGGATATTTCTTCTTTAGTGGATGCTGCCTTGAATTTTCTACTGAATCTAAAATATATTCAAATAGATAACTTGAAGAATATTTGGCCGATGCACAAAGATAGGATTAAGGAGATACATTACCTTTCGCGAATCAAAGAAATTGCTGATGAAACAAATAATCCAACAGATCCAAATTATATTTTTTCAACAATGTATTACCAATTGTTTGTAGTACCAAATCAACTTTATATTAAAGATTTATACTATGAGGCTAATCTCATATTTGAGAATTTAGCAATTAGTCAAGAAAAAGTGAATGCTTGGAAAAGAATGATGGAGTACTTTGGATTAGGTTATCGGGTATATGGGGGTTTTTATGCTCTACCGCATTCAAAATTAATGAAGAGTATCGTTCAAGAAAGTGGAACTTGGGAAGGTCCGTTACAAATCTTCTTTGAAAAGAAGATAAATTCTTTTATACCTTGTATATATAATGGAACGGTATTTCATGGAATCTTATATTCAATCTTCAATCTTAACGGAGTAAATATTGCTGAATTAACAAAAAAACAAGATTTACCGTACTTATCCTATGGAGAAAAGAAACAATGGAACTGGGTAAAATTAGGAGGTGAATCTACTTGATTCCTTGTATTTCAACAAAAAGCGTAAACTATTTATATGGCACTGCTGATGAAAGATACAGTTATTCAAAAGACTTCTTTAGAAAGACTCATTTTCCTCAGACACTGAATCGGTATTATAGGAATAAGCTCACCGAAAGTGTTTCAGAAAATGATTTACTTGAAGAAATAGAAGAGCACCATACCTTTGGAAATCGTATTTTCGTTATTTTTGGGTCAACTGGATCTGGGAAATCGGAACTGCTCTGCTGGATAAGAGATCAATGGAGTCTTTCAAATAATCCTAGGCCAATTATAAGGATTTCAAGAAATGAACTAAATCCACAAGTTTTAGTTAAAAAATGTTATGAATCGATAGGACTTGAATTAGGAGATTTAATTATTGATGAGTATAAATGGGATTTATTACTTAGTAAGCCTATTACAATTATCAATCAAATGGTATGGTCAACAATGTCGGAACTATTTGAAAGTGACGATGATATTGTACCAGCCACATTGTTACTTAGGCCTGTAATAGAAAAAAATATTTTAGAATTTACAAAGCAAATTCTAAAAGGGAAAATTAGTAAGCCACTGGAGATAATCACAAAGGAAGAATTTGAATTACTTCTCAATAGCACAACAATTAAAATTGACATCCATTATAATAAGTTTCGGGATTCGCTACTTAAGAAGTTAGATCAATATCTTTTTCAAGGTACGGATATGAAAACTATCTTTAAACAATTAACCAAATTATTATTAGAGCTAAAAATACGGCCTGTACTGCTTATAGATGATTTAGTACAATCAATAAATTTATATGCTGCAGATCTACTTGATTATTTTCTTACATTAGAAGAAGGAAACTGGGATGTGGTAATTGGTTTGACTCCTGGTGTAGAACAGGGGGAAGATTTTACTTTAGAATTAAAGAATAGAATAAAGAATTTAGATACAATTGATGATCGGGTAAAAAAACTTTGGCTTTCGGACGAGTCTGGATCCAATTTCTTTACGTTGGAAAAAAAGCAAGCCCAACAATACTTGTTGAACTATATATTAGCCTTAAAAGAAGCAAATGGTTATACATGTACTGGGAAATGCCCACATGCAAATTCATGTAAAAGGTTATTTATTGATTCAGATACTGATTTAAACATCTTACCTTTTAATATCCCTCTCATTAACAGAATATTTGATGGAATTCCAAATGGTAAGGGCACACTCAGATATTTGATTCTTCACTCAAGGGAAATATTACAATTTTTGATTAAGGGTGAGTCAAAAGCTGCAAAAAAAATCATAAACTTATTAAATAGAGAGGTTTTTGTTGAACATGAAGATAAAACGATTAAACTTTTATCTGAAATGTACTCATCCCCAAATGACAAAGAGTATACTATTGCATATTCCTTTTTAAAACACTTTAAATTTGATTGTCCTGATATTACCGTTAGTGTGAGAAAGCTTGGATCGTATAATAAGGAAGAAATAAACGAAGATATTTCTGAAGCGAGAAATGTGGTTAATCCTCACATACGGGACTGGATTGAAGGACATAAAGTAAAAGACCAGCTCTTGGAACCCCTTAGGTCTGGTGTAGCAACCATTATTCACGAAATTGTTAAAGGATCATCTATCGTAAGAGAAAATACTTCAAGAGCTATTAAGTCAAGCGCTGTGATTCAAAGATGTGAAATAGTAAATAGATATAAATACCCTATATCATTTAAAGAAAATAACAAAATGCAGATTGTGATTGATAAAAATATAAATCTTCTACAAATTTCGAATTTCCAACAATTGAAAATGCAAGATAGAGGAGATATGTTTGCAAAAATTTCTAATGACATAAATGTATCGGAATGGATATTCCAAACAGAGAGACTAAAAAGGCAATGGGTGTCAGAACTAGAAAAATATTTAGGCTATCCGATTGAAGATTTTGCATATTATTTTAAAAACCTAATGTCAAAAATACACAGAATCGGACAAAGTGATTGGACATCTTCGATTGTTAATCCGATACAAAAAGAGTGGCTGGAAATTGCTGAGGAATTTTTTCTTGATTGGTTTGCCTTAAGGGACAATATCGTGGATTATAACAAAATAGATAACATGATTGAAGACAAGAATTTTGACCAGAAATTTCTATCGTTTACCCCTTCGAAGGCATTGAATAAATTCCAAATTAAGAACTACCCACTGGGGAACTTTATTGTTGACCTGCAAAAAGCTGTTAAAAATTACTTGGATTCTATAAAACCCTTAGTTATTGATAAGGCAAACGAAATTATATCCCTAAAAAGATTTACTCGATTAATCCCTGGGGACCTTGTTCAAAAAATAGAACCAATAAACAATATCTTACAAAAAGAAAACCTTATACTTGATGATATCAAGTATATAGATGATATTGTTAATTTCCTTTCTAAGGAAGAAAATCGAAATGTGATCACACAATTTCAGAACGAGCAAAGCTATTTAAATAATATCAATAAGTTCTTTCCATTAATCGAAGATGATGAAGTTGTTAGAATGGATATTGTTAATCTAACGAAGATGGATGAATACTTGAGAGATAAATTGAAATTACGAGGCCAAGTAAGAAAATATATTATAAAGCTTTTGGAAAATGGCGAAACACAGCTTCCAAGGAAACAATGGAAAGGCATTCTGCGGGATATAGAAGCGGTGAATCCAGAATTTTTTGATCATATTCATTTGAATGTTTATATAAGGAAATAGTAAAGAAAGCTAGTTAAGGACTGGCTTTCTTATTTTTTTTCATAAAATTCTTTGATTAAACGTGTAAGTCGAGTAGACGGGATTGAGGCACTCTTCAATCTTTGAGCCTTTTAAGAAGCACTAAGTATACTATATATAGGACAATAAGGTACATACAGCCATGCGAAAGTGACAACTCTGCCATATTTCAGTGACACTTCGGACAAAAAATAGTGACATGTCTGCCATGATGAGAGCCCCCCTATGATATGTTAACGGACTATACCTGTTCTTTACATGGAGAGGAGGGCATGATAGCCTTGTTGACTAAGCACTAAGCTAGCCCCATGAATGCTGGCTTCCTGGATGGGAATCCATGCCCGCAGAGGCTCCATGTAAAGTAACAATCTGGTACCACTGTATAATTGCAGAACCATTTTTATTGGTGGCTGTCCCGCTAGACTAGTGGCTCTCAACTTTGGCATAAGTGGCACTAAGTCATAGCAATATTCAATAAGGGTTTTCCTCGAGTTTTGGCCATAGATTAATATAAAGGAACCTCTGAGAAATGAAGTACCAATAATAAAAATAGCGTTTACACTGAAATGTCAACTATAAAACTCCTATCCAGAATTATTGACATAGAGGTTATTCAATATTTGAAAAGGTACTTACCATACAAATTATAACAAATGTTGCTATGAACTTACAATTTTTTAACAAAATAATTATATAATAATAGGAAGTCGAAGTATAATAGAAAGTATGATTAGATATTTATTAAAATTTTATTTTAGCTTTCCAAATTTCATTATATTAATGCTTTATTAATATGATTTCAGAATTAATATTCAAAACTATTCTTCTAATTAGGTGGGAAGTAAATGAATAATTTTAATTTAAAAAAAGGTATGTACGTTCGTTGCCCTATTGATAATGAGTATCCAGAATTACCGCGTAGATTTGCATTAGGGCAAGTAATTGAAATTAACCAGTTACTTGATGAGGTAAAGGTTAAATTTCACGAAATAAATCCACAACTAAAGATAACAACTCTATATGATATAAGTGACATACAAGTATTCCAAACTAATAGAGTGGAACATTGCGAAGTTTACCAAAATACTGAAGTTAAAATTAATTCAAAAAAAAAGGGAACAATTATTAGTAAAGCAAACTCAAATGAAAATGAATATTACCAATATTATGTGAAATTTATGGAAAATGGAGTGAGCTATATTGAAATGTTTGGAGAGCAACAACTTTTAGCGCCGTTTTCTGCAAGTGATAGTAATCCAATACACCAAATAGAAAATTATGAGTTTCATAATCCGATTTGGCACCATAATCGTCAGGTCGTCACAGGAGCATTGCATACGTTAACTAATGCTACTTTTGGTTTTGAAACATTGGTGGGTTCACGTGTGTTTTTGTTGCCACACCAGGTTGATACAATTGTTAGAGCCATTGCAGAGAACCCTTGTCGGTTTATGTTAGCTGATGAAGTAGGCCTTGGGAAAACCATACAAGCATTTGTAATTAAAAAAGGCTTAGAGCACCGACTTGGAAACATGAAAGTAATAATAATCGCACCAGAATCTCTAGTTTATCAATGGAAGAATGAACTTTATTATAAATTTTGGGAGGAAATTCCTGTATGGGATGAAGGAGATTTGAACCCTCCAGATCAAATAATATTTCCATTAGAAAAGGTTAATACACCTGAAGGGATACGTATTCTTCGTTCAAATTGGGATATGTGTATCATAGACGAAACACATCGGTTGTTGAACTTAACCTTTGAATATAACATCATTCAAAAGTTGAGCAAACGCGTGCAACATTTGTTATTGTTAAGTGCTACACCAATACAATCGCGTAGAACCGAGTATTTAAACCTATTAAGGTTGTTGGAACCTGAAAAGTATTCAAAAATAGACGAAATAGAGTTTAGTGCCTTAATAGAAAAGCAAGCATATTTAAGTGGGAAGATTCATGGATTAGTTCGTGACTTGGCGGACTATCATGATGATAAAGAATTTTTTGTTGAAGAATTAGAAGATGTTGCTAACCATTTAAATGACCCAATTTTAGATGATCTAATAAAAAATATTGACTCTACCAATGATGATGAGGGATTAGCTGATGTGCGTCTGGTGTTAGCATATATAGCAGAGCACTATCAAATAGAACGCAAGATTATTAGACATAGACGTAAAGAGTTAGGTGAAAAAATAGCAAAACGTAAATCAGAATTAGTAAGTTACGAAATGAAAGGTTCAGATGAATTGTTCCATGAATATGAAACTTATGAGATGCTATTAGATTATTTAAGTAAATTTAGTGCTGATAATGTGAACTATAAAAAATTGCTGCTTTCAGCAATTTTTAGTTCCCCCTTTGCTTTAATGTCTGTTCTTAATAATAGAAAACAAATTATAACGGGATATGTGAGTGAAACAGCCACACCTGTAAAAACCCGAAACGGTATTACAATAATTGAGACTACAAAAGTAATCAAGAATGAAGAGAAGTTACTAAATGAATTAGCTAATACTGTTTCACAATGGAAAAGTGCTAATTCACTTGAATTAACCAGATTTGAGGAACTTTATGATGAACCTGATAAAATAAAAGGACGGTTAATGAAAGTAATTGATTATGTTTCTGAGTCATTGAGTAATAAAACTGTAATTTTTACTTCCTGGAAAGAAACCTTAACTGAAGTGAAAACGGTATTATCTAAAAAATTTGGTGCAAATGCAGTACGTGCTTTCCATATTGGAATGCGTGATAAGGAACTTCAGCAGTCCGTTGACGATTTTCAAAAAGACCCTACTTGTAAGTTTATGATATGTGATGAACTCGGAGGAGAAGGGCGGAATTTCCAAATGGCTGATGAGGTAATTCATATTGATTTACCGTGGTCACCTTCGATGTTGGAACAACGAATTGGTCGTCTAGACAGAATTGGTAGGGAAAAAGAAGTAGTATCAATTGTATTTGTATCTGAAGAAACAGTAGAAACTGATTTGTATCGCCTTTGGAATGAGGGACTCAACATTTTTACTGAATCATTGAGCGGACTAGAAATTGCACTCGGAGATATTAATGAACAGATAGATCAGGCATTAACAACAGATATTCGTCATGGGTTATCTAATGTTCTAGAAACCATGCAAACTTCTTTGGAAGCTATGCGTAAAAGAGTTGATGTTGAACGTTATTATGATATGGCACGCCAACTTGATGAAAATGTTCAAGATCAACTAACTAATTTAATTAACAAATTTGATGGAAATAATGGCGAAATACTTGCCAATACAATGATGTCGTGGGCTCATCTTGCTGGGTTAAATGGAAAAAGCGGAGAACAAGGACAGGTAACAATATTTAGGCCAGAAGGTGTGAGTTTAAAATCCATGAGAAATACATTACTGATTCCACCTTTCAATATGCAGGAAGCACATAAACGATCTAAACGAACAGGTGAGATTCGAGGATCCTTTAATCGTAGAAAAGCGGTAGAGCGCGAAGATCTTATCTTTTTTTCCCCAGGAGAGCCTTTTTTCGATTCAATTGTTAACAATGCTAGTACATCAGACCTAGGTAGATGTTGTGCATATTATCGAAAAAATACAGGTGTAAATTGGAAAGGATTCATATTAACTTGGTCCGTTACAATAGACCCTAGTGAATTATTATCGAACAACCATGAAATAGAAAATCTTGTATTGGCACAAGGTTATGTTCCACTTGAACAGTATCAATCAATACAAGGTTACGATGAATTGGATCAGTCGATGGATGAAGAAAAAATTAGAAATATTCTTTTTTCTTACAATAGTAGTAGTAATAGAGGCGAGCACTTAGGAAAAAGAAGCAACCAAAGAATTATGCAATTTAAGGAACAATTTCCTCAGGATGAATGGATTTCAAATGTAAAGCGTGCATATGAAAAAAGTTACCAAGATGTACAACAAAGGCTATCAAAAATGATTAATGTAAAACAAGCTGAAATTGATTTTCAACGACGATTAGATGGTAGAAGAGCCGCGAATATCTTTTTTAATAAAACAGATATTAATGACGTGGAAGAAATTACAATACTATCAAATATCTACGACTCTTTATTTAAAGGTCTAGTGAGTCCCAAAATAACTTTAGAGTCTGTAGCTTTCGGATGGTTGGTGGATTAACCATGAAAAATGCTTTTCAAATAACTAGTGAAATGTTATTGAAAAAAATAACTCCCTTAGAGGGATACAATTCAATTCTGGAATTGCTGAAAAATAAGATGGACCCAAAAGAAACTTCAAGGACTTTTAGTAATCTAAGGTTATCTCGTTGCTTATTATCTTTTGAAAATAAAGATTTGTTGGGTACATGGCGTGATGCAGCAGGACATTTACGTCAAATTATTTTGATGTATCATGAGGGTTTTCTTTTGCATGAAGATTATCTGGAAAAGTTTTTGGATTTAAAAGAAGATTTTGGATTTAGTATAGATTATGCTGGTGAAATAAACTGCAAATATTCATTTCCCGTTTGGTTAAAACATGCAAATCAAATTTCGAATGTATACGATCTGGTGAAAAGACGTAAAACAGAACGACGATTGGGTGATGGATTACTTCTTCAGACAACAGGATATGCTGAGTATGCATCTAAAGAACAAAAATCTTTGGTACGAGTCAGTATGACTATGCAACCTGGTGAAACTCTCCTTGCATGCCTACCTACTGGCGGTGGAAAAAGCCTAATAGGACAACTTCCTTCCTTTTTTGAGACAAAAGGAGGACGTATTCATGGTGCTGTACTTAGTGCAGGTACAACCATTGTTGTTGTACCTACAGTAGCACTTGCAATTGACCAAAATCGCGCATCTAGAGAATACTTTAGAGATGCTCGTGGAGAGGAACACCGACCGCAGGCTTATTTCGGAGGTATTTCTGAAGAAAAGAAAAATATTATCTTTGAGGGAGTTAGAAATGGGACAATTCCTCTTCTATATACCTCTCCTGAGGCAATAATTAATGGTGCTCTTTTTCCGATTATTCTTAATGCTGCAAAGGAAAATCGTATTAAGCGGCTAGTTATTGATGAAGCACATATTGTAGTAGATTGGGGAAGTGCATTTAGAACTGACTTTCAATTATTGTCCGTCTTCCGAAAAAAGATTTTGGAGGCTAGTAATGGACAACTTAAAACAATTTTACTCTCTGCTACAATTACTGATGCGGCAACACAAACTCTAAAAAAATTATTTTCTGAAGACAATAAATTAATAGAGTTCCGGAGCGATGCCTTACGTTACGAACCTATATTTTTTTTAGATCGACCCACAAATCAAGTTGAAAGAAAAAATCGTATTCTTGAGGTCATACCTTTATTGCCAAAGCCTCTTATTTTATATGTTTCTAGTAAAGAAAGTGCTAGAGACTGGGAAAAAGCTATTCGGGAATCAGGATATTCTTCCGTTATTTGCTTTACAGGTGAAACAAATAGTGATGAACGAGAACGCATCCTTGAAAAATGGAATTCTAACTCTCTTGATATGATTGTTGCTACCTCTGCATTTGGTATGGGTGTAGATAAAAGTGATGTCAGGACAGTCATTCATTGTTGTATTCCTGAGAGTATTAACCGATTCTATCAGGAAGTTGGTCGTGGGGGACGAGATGGATATGCGTCTATTAGTTTATTAAGCGCAACAAAAGAAGACGAGCTTGTTCAAATGAATAACAGTGCAGTTTTAACTGTTGATAATATGGTGGAACGATGGGAAAGAATTCGCCGTTCCGCTAAAGAATTTACGGGAGATTCATTCTGGGTAGATACCAACACCCGACCTCATCATTTGCGAAACCAAGAGACCGGTGGGAATAACGCGAGTTGGAATGAAACAACGATACTATTTTTATATCGTTATGGATTACTTGATATCTTGGATATTAGGAAGCTTGAAGTGGATCAGAGGCGTCAATTACTTGTAAAGATGATTGATGTAGATACACTTAGTGATAGAGATTTACTAAACCAAAAGATAGAGCCACTAAGAAAGAATGAGCGAGATCGTTTTACCTATGAATTTTACAAAATGAAGATTATGGTTACAGAGGCAGACCATGAATGCTTTAGCAATTATTTCCAAGAGACGTATCCTTATTCCAACGACACTTGTGGCGGATGTCCAGCGTGTCATGAAAATCATACTGAGCCATTCCAATACCCAACAATAACAGAAGTTACATTAAATACAAGAGGCTCATTGCTCCCAATAGAAGGGGCTTTAAAGCAATATTTAGGTGGTTATAAAGATTTATTTGTTTACACCAATAAGGTGTTATCCTCAGAGTTCATTATTGAAATTATTAATGGGGTTATTAATTCGAGAGTACAAACCGTGATAATTCCTAATTTAATGGGTGTTCCAAGAGAAAAATTTATTAAGAATATGCCAACCGAAACTCCAATTAGTTATTCAATATTAGAGATTGAGGAAATTGAACAAGAGCCAAAGATGTATAGTTTATCTGGACTAGTTGCCATTATTTATCCAGATAATGAAATACTAGGAGATTGGGTATATCGGTGGTCTACAAATTATCAACAACAGAGTGATAATAATAGGGTAATTCACATTGCAAAGAAAAATTTTTTTATAGTCTCCGAGCAAAAACAATTACAAGAACTAATTGATGGATCCCTATGTAACATAGAGCAGTTACTCGTTACTTCCGAAGAGGAAGAGGATTGGTTTTAATATATCAGTAAAGGATGGTAATGTGCATGCCATTTATTCCACGTCTTGCTAACACGATGATGCCTAACAGGGTTTTAGCACTATGTCAACTTGTAGCATATAAGTCCTTATCTAAACAACAGTTATCTGATTTGCTTCAACCCAATCACTTAAATAATAGTAAATCTCAATTTTCAAATGTATTTAGTTTAGCTAAAGAGGGTCGTCTAATTGAAGAGGATCCGGTAACAGACAAAGTAAATCTATTAGTTAATAAAAAGGATGTTGAAACACCAGACTCATTTCGACGACTAGTTTCAAGGTTAGCCTTATCAAAAACGGAGTTAATGTTTTATAGATTTACAAGTTGGTATTTAATGCGTGGGGAAAAGGTTTTTGGAGAATCCAGTAAAAAGCTTACAGATGAGTTTAATAATGAAATGCTATTTGAAAGCGATTCACCGAATAAATTTAATGATACCAACGTTAATGCATGGAAGACATGGGCTTGCTTTCTTGGTTATGGTTTTCAACATGGAGGTATCGTCATTCCAAACACAAAGGTACGATTAGAAGATCTACTCTCAGAAAGTAAAGACCTGCCAAGGGGAAAGTTTATTCCATTTGCTGATTTTATGAATTGGCTTTCTACTACATCGATCGAATTAGATGGTGGAGAATTATTTAATCGTAGTAAGGGTGCTGGAGAATTACCATATCATCAATTATCACTTGGTTTGTCTTCAGGTCTGAGGGCTCTACACGATCATAAAATTATTGAATTACATTACCAATCAGATGCTTTAGATACGTGGTTCCTGACGAAATGCAAAACCCATGAAATTATTATGGAAGTATCGGAAATAAATATTAGGCGGTGATAATATTGAGTAATCCTAATAAAGAACTATATTTAAATAGACTTGCAGAAGTAATTCGTACTGATGCCACGAATATTGATAGGGTTAATTTTCTTGCTACACATACACCATTTAAAAAATTAATACATGTTACAAGTGGAATTAAGGAGACTGGGAAATCCGAAATGGATGAAGAGACATTCTTCCACAAACAGGTATTAAAACGTCGGAACGATCATCAATTTATTATTGTTCAAGGGGATAATGGTACAGGAAAATCCCACTTTATCCGCTGGGTAAAGGAACGTTATGAAAATGAAGTGAACCCAGATGAAGAAGCAGTTCTATTTATCTCTCGTTCTCAGAGTACTTTAAGAGGTGCTTTGGAGCAAATTATTAATTCTGGGGTATTTGAAGAAAGTGATTCAGTTGATAAAATTAAAAAGCTAATATTAGCGAATGAGCACTTAAAAGAAAATGATTTAAAACAAAATATTATACACCAATTTGCGATTGCTGTCCTTGGCGATGAAGAATCAGAAACTATACCAAGTAAGGTGAAGAAAAATTTATATGCATTCCTTGTTGAACCATCTATACAAGAATTCATGTTCAGAAAAATGGGACCAATTGACAGAATAAAAATGAGATTAGCAGCTGAAAGTTCTAATCAACGACTTGACGATATTTCCCCACGCTTTGAGGGAGATGATTTTATCGTGACTGTGGATGTACTTCAAACTTTTAGACAATCAGATGCATCGAGACGTTCTATGCGATTGGCAGAAATGCTTTTTGATAATGAAAATGCAGCACAACTTAGAATGGATCTTGCTAATTATTTAAATCTTTTTTTAGAAACTGTTGTCCAACGTTGTGCCAACCTAAGAGGTTCAGACTTAAAAGATGTTTTTCAACAACTTCGAAAAGAACTAAGAGCAAACAATAAAAACTTAACGTTATTTATTGAGGATATTACTTCATTTACAGGGATTGATCGTGCACTCGTTGAAGTCCTTGTAACAGAGCATAAAGGTACCGATTATAATGAGGAATTTTGTCGACTTCTGTCTTTTGTGGGTATTACAAATGATTATTATAAGACTACGATTCCTGACAATTTAAAAGAGCGGGTAACAAGTCGCGTCTTAATTGACAAAGCCGCCCTATTTGACGGTAACCAAATTTCTGAAATGGCTGCAAGATATATTAACGCTATTTATGTAAAACAAGGTGAACTTGCTAAATGGGTAGAAAACGGAGCAGAAGATGGAATACTTCCGATTTCTTCAGACTACAAAGACTTTGAATGGTCTAACTTTCGTTTGCAAGATAATAGAACGGTGACACTTTTTCCTTTTAACGAAACAGCTTTAGGGAATTTTTATAATGCAATGGAAATTAAAACACCAAGGAGGTTTTTGAAATACGTTTTAACACATTTATTGCAGTTGTACTTTGTAAATGACGAGTTCCCACCTAAGATTACAGAACTAACTAGTGAGTTTGCAAATTTACCTAATTTCAAAGATGTGCTGGCTAAACGCACAATTGAAAATAAAGCCCCACTTCATAGCGAACGACTAACTTCATTCCTTAGGGTATGGGGAAATGGGAATGTCGATACAATTCAAAATAATAATGAAATTATAGTTGGAGGCTTACCAAAAAATGCATTTGATGTCTTTGGTTTACCGTTTATTCCAGATCTAAATCGAGTCATAGAGTCAAAAGGACCTAATACTAATATCACTAATGACGGAAACTCTAATGGTGGTAATCGACCAATAAATCCTGATCCAATAGTGCCGCCAATCCCACAAATAACTACAAATCCTGGCCAAGATGCATTCGACAGGGTTGTTTTAGAATTGGATCAGTGGATAAACGAAACTAGAAAGTTAAAAAGTTATTCACATTTCAGGGATGACATTTACAATGCCTTTATCGAATTTATTGACTGGGAAGCAGAGGATGTGTCGTCTCGTTTAGTGAGCGACAACTTTCAAAGTAGGAAGATTCATATAGAAGATCAAACGGTTACAACACAAGGAAATGAAATCTTTACCATAGAAAAATCTTCTACTACCTACTATGCCTTTTTGTCGATGGCTGCTTGGAGACACCTGGGTAATAAATCATGGAATTTTGAAGGTGCCATTGATTATTTACCTAGTTTTTATAATTGGCTTCATGAAAAAAAAGACAATGTAATCAATTTTATAAAATTTCCAAAAGAAGTTAGTAATCATGAGAAATGGGAGTATTCAAAATGGATACTTACCGCGAGTTATCATTTATCGGTATTGTCTGGAAACCTTAACAGAAGTGACACGTCCTCATTAAAAATCTATGAAGCATTATTCAACCAACCAAACATTCCTGTTGAGGAACATAGGTCTTCTGACTGGGTTTCAATGCAAAAGCGACTTAACAATTCAAAAACTAAGCTATTGGTTCAAACAAATTATGATTTGTTAAAAAGCCATTATAATCGAGTTCAAGGGAAAATCACAGATAAAACAGAGGTTCATTTTATTGATGTTGTGAAAGTTTTAAAAGAAATCAAGCTTCTTAAAAGGCAAAATTGGGATATTGGGAAGATGACATTACCTGATAATACATTATATAGAGAATCAACTCGATATACCTCTTTACAGCTGCTAGAGTTTTTAATAAATTTTCTACCACTTGCTATCAAAGGTGAATGCAATTTAATTCAACAAAGAATAGACCTTATTACGAAATATATTGGTAATGATGATTCAGTTGGTACGTTATTTAGTGAAGTGCGTGACTTGTTGGTTTATTTTAAAAGTATTAATGAAGGTTTCATTAGTGAAGATTTCATAAGTTTACAAAAACGCGAGTTAAATCACGAACAACTTCTTTTCTACTTAAATACATTAAGACAGGTGAATGAATGGGAGAATGAGCAGTTGTTTTTAGGCTTAATCACAATACCTTCTGAACGAGTCGTGGATTATATCAAACTGTTTGAAAATATGGAGCGATTATTAGCTAATAAGTATGTCAGATTTGAAGAAAAACACAAAAAGTTAGTTCAAAAGTTAAAAGAAAGTCAAACTGAACAAGTTATTGAGGACACACTAAACTACTTGAAGAATTTACAAAGTAGTATTGTAGACATCCATAAGGAGGTGTCACCAAATGTTATTGGATAAGGTTAGATCGACTCGTGAGCTAATAGTTCAAGTAAAATTAGTTGATGAGAGAGTAAATAGACTTCTCGATTATCAAGACTTTTACCAAAAACTAGCGGAACAAACAAGTGTCTATATTGAGTTTATTAATTCCATAAATAGTCTTGTGGCAACTCATCCTGATTATTTTATAAAACCTGATATGTCCTCAGTAATCGAAAAAATCAATGATTTACTTGAAACATTTGAGAACAACCCTAAACAAGTTAAAGTAAATTATCTAACCAGAGAGATAAATAAATTTAATCTTGAATGGCAGGAAAAATGGACTAAATTTGCATCTTCAAAAAGCCAAGATGTAATCCGAGGATTGAACTCTATTAAAAAAGTTGCAGGCTCTGATGATAATATAAATTATATTATTCGTGGTTTAGAAAGCCTAAGTGAAAAATGGCCCATCTCTGAAAGTAACCTAAGGCAGTTTACTAAGTACCTTATTAATGCAAAAGAGAAGTTAACTAATCTAAACACAACAACTGACGTCCAAAAATTTCTAGATTTAGTTGCAAATAATAAGGCAACCATAATGGATGTTACACCAGAAGTAATCCAATGGTTAAATGAGAACAACTTTTCAAGCAATTTAAAGATCTCATATAAATAAACTTATAATTTAAGTGAGGCTTCAGTAATGGAACGTACAGATTTAGATATTTTGGCAGAAGAAATACTGTCTCAATTAGAATTGGAAGAAAACAGCTTGTTGTCTTGGGGGATCACAGGGGGATCTTTTGATGCAGTACTCAAAATAGAACAGATTGTTGATTCACCACCAACCCAATTGATAAACGAACTATGGTTTAAATTAAAAGAACAATGTTTTACATCAATTGATATAATCCAAAATCTAGTTGATAGAAAGTTGTTATTTAAAGGGAAAGCGGGATATCGCTCTAGATATGCTGAGACAGTTCGACTTTTATATTTGCTTAAACAACGTTTTAAATTTACGGATTGGTTAAGCGCGCCTAATTTAGTAAGTAATGTAAAAACAAATTTGCAATATCGTAATTACCCAAAGCGTGATCAAAATTGGATCCAAATTAGGGAAATAATAAAAAGTGAACGGTTAGCACCCTTTATTATTTCAGCTCTTGATGTTTTATTAGAACACGGTAAATTACAACTCTCAGGTTTTCAGGTTGAATCCTTATTACATCTGTTAAAAGATAAGAAAATGACAACTGATGTTGGTACGATTATTGGCGCTGGAACTGGATCAGGTAAAACGAAGTCTTTTTATTTGCCTGCATTTGGCGAAATATCCCAGTCAATTAAAGATGACCCACGTACATGGACACGGATGCTAGCCATTTATCCTCGGACTGAATTGCTGAAAGATCAGTATAGTGAAGCGATGGGTGAAGTGTTAAAGTTAAACAATTTATTTGAATCAAATTCAATTCGTCCTATTACTATTGGCTGTTATTACGGAGATACTCCAAACAAAGCAGAAGAAGTACGTTCCCACGAAAGTCGAAAATGGGAAAAGAAACAAGATGGGTACATTTGTCCATCAATAGTTTGTCCAAATTGTGGGTCAGATTTAATCTGGAAAAATTCAGACTTGGAAAAAGCTATAGCAACAAATGCTGATAAATATGAAAAACTCTATTGTACCAAATATGATTGTGATGTCATTATTGACTATCGAAATATAATCTTGACAAGAAGACGGATGGTAAGAAACCAACCGGACATCCTTTTTACTACTACCGAAATGTTGAATCGAAAATTATCGAGTGGATTTGATCAACATATTTTTGGAATTAGAACAGATAAAAAACCACCATTATTTGTTTTGCTAGATGAAGTACATATTTACAATGGTATAAATGGTGCTCATGTCTCTTATGTCTTAAAAAGGTGGAAAGCGCTAGTAAAAAAATATGCGATCTCTTTTACAGGAATCAAGTTCGTTGGATTGTCAGCAACATTACCTAATCCACAGCATTTCTTTTCACAATTGGTAGGAATTCCAGAAAGTAACTGTAGATATATAACTCCAATTTCTGAAGATATGACAGATGAGGGTATCGAATATAATCTTGTATTACGTGGGGACCCGTTTTCTAGTACTGCTTTACTATCAACGTCTGTACAAACAGCTATGTTACTAGGTAGGATGTTGGACCCCGTTAATAATTCAGTGTCAAGGGGGGCATATGGTTCCAAGATTTTCGGTTTCACGGATAAACTTGACGTAATTAATCGGTGGTACCATATCGAAAAGGATGCGGAAGAAAATCATGTTTTAAGTCAATATCGTGATTGGGAAGTTATTAGAGAGGAAGCTCCAAACCTTGAAAAAACAAAAAATCACCAATTTAATGCTGGTCAAATTTGGGAACTAGCAAAAAAAATTGACCCATTAGCTCTACAAAATCCAATGAAAATTGATATTACCTCCTCACAATATAAAGGCGTTGATTCAAAAGCAAAATTTGTAGTGGCAACTAGTACTTTGGAAGTGGGTTATAATGACTCCAGTGTTGGTGCTGTAATTCAACACAAGGCTCCAAGGAATTTAGCTTCCTTCTTACAGCGAAAAGGTCGTGCTGGTCGCAAAAGAGGTATGCGCCCATGGACAATAGTAGTTACATCCTCATATGGTAGGGATCGGTATGTGTATGATTTCCCTGAACAACTATTTAGTCCCATATTACCTGACTTAGCATTACCTGTAAGAAATGTATATATTCAGAGGATTCAAGTTGGGTTTGCACTTATGGATTGGTTCAGTTTTCAATTGAAATTGAATGGACAAACAACACCTATTTGGAATGTACTGTCACCACATTACAAAAATTATCAGACTGAACGACAATTTATTACGAATTTAATCATACATCTTTTAAGTGGTAATGATCAGGAGTTTATTAATTTTATGGAATCTGCTTTACAGTTAGATAGGAACGCTATTAATCGATTGTTATGGACCCCTCCTCGTTCTATTATGTTAGATTTACTTCCTACTTTGTTAAATCATTTATCGATGGATTGGGCAAGGACTGAGGGAATTAATGAACTTTCTACATCACCATTACAAGGGTATGTTCCAAGAAACTTATTTTCATCATTAGAAGTAAATGAGCTAGAATTATTAATTAACAATGATCGAAAACGAGTTCATTATCAAGCTTTACAACAAGGAATAAAGGAGTTTGCTCCCGGGAATGTATCAAAGAGATATGCAAAGGCGGAACGAATAAAAGAGGCACAATGGTTACCAGTATTTCTAGATAAAGATACAATTAATATAAATGATGACATTATCATTGGAACTTTGATTAAACATGTAGGTCAAGTTGATGAAAGGGTTTCAGTTTATTTGCCTCTAAAATATAACTTATCACAAATACCTTATGAGTTAAGTGACAGGACAACAGGAACATTGGAATGGAATGTTGAAATATTACCAAATAATGTAGCAGATAAAGAAGTAGGTTCTAAAATTTCGTTATTGCCCAACTCTGCTTTAACATCGATATTTTCCAGGATAGACTTATTTTCATCCAATGAATTTCAATCGGTAACATTCACTCGTTATGCCACTAATGTCAATGTCGAACTAAAATATAAAAATGGTAATTCTGAACGAAAAATATATAGATTTAATCATAGCTTGCCGCAAACACAGGCTGCAATAGGCTTCCAAGTTGATGCAGATGCTATTGTATTTAAATTGAAGCAAATTGATTTAGAACAAATTAAATTTCGTCCAGAATGGGATACGCTTTTGTCAGAGTTAAGACCCATTTTCTATCTTGATACACTTCAGAACGATACAGTATTATTGAGTCAATTATCTATTTTTGAAGTTGAATGGCTCTGCCAAATATGTTTATCTTCTACAGTTGCTACTTCAATAAGTAAACGGTGTAGTTTAGAAGAGGCCGTTGACAGATACAAGGAACACGTTAAGGAAATTTCTTTACGGGCTCTTAATGTAATTTTTCATTCAACAGCAGTAAAAATAGAGGAGAGCGATAATGGTGAAGAAGCAAAACTATATAAAAGACTATTATCCCATCTAGACAATGATGTGATAATGGAACGCTTTATTTCATGTCTCGAATTGCTTTATACTGATATAACTGAAGAAAAAGAATACTATCCATGGATAAAAAAACGACTTCAAACAACAATTGCATCATGCATTGGACGTTCAATTGAACAACTGTTACCTGACACCAATACAGAAGACCTTAATTTTGATATTTTGGATAATCAAATATGGATTTCAGAAGCAGACTCTGGTGGTATGGGAATTATCTCTAGTATTTCATCAGCAATCAAGAATGAACCTAGGTTGTTTGAGGATTTATTTATTAATGCAATTAATGCATGTCCTAGGAGCAACATTTCAAAAGCATTGACTGCTATTGTAAATCATTTTGATGATTCCGCGTTCTATGAAACAATTACTCTTATTCGTAGGATCACAAATCTAGATGAACAAAAACAACAACTTGAATTACTTCGAAAGCAATTAAGCGAGCACGGAATTACTCCGAAACGCGAATTAATTGTAAGCCTTACAACCAAATTACTCAATAATAATAGCAATAAAATAACTGACGTATTGATGAAGGATTTACAAGAATTGTGGAAGAATGAAGAAAAAAGATTAGGGTGTAAAATTGATATACGCGTATTTACGGTTGCATGTTTACGGTTGGATAACTTTCAAGAACGTATTGATGATATTCTTGAAAATCTATATCCTGGCGGCAAATATGGTGAAAAACAACGTTTATTAATAGTGGAAACCCTGTTGTGGAGTGACTGTAACGATTCTTGTCCTGAATGCTTAAACTTATATAGTCCATATCAGTCTTTTGCAAAGCCTTCACGTCTTCTTCTAAAATCAGTTCTCACGCCAACAAAGGTAATGGTTAATTCACAGGATGATAATTGGACTGACAGGTTAATTAATGTATTAAAAGAAGGAAACCAAGTTTGTGTCATAACTTCATTCGAGAAAATGGAAGAATGTCAACGGAGGTTAATTGACGTTATCCAAAACCCGATTGATTTTGAGTACGAATTTTATTACCCTTATATTTCCGGTGTTCATAGCAGTGGAAGCAATTGGTTATTTGATATTCAGATAAGGGAGGTTACACATGCTTAATCGAACAATTCGTTCTCACAACAGTGCAGTAACATTAAGAGATTGCCTGGTTTCTATTTTTTCTCTTGAGGCCGCATTACCAAGCAAAGAGGTTTATTTGATATCGCCATTTTTGAGTAATTCGCCAATTATCCATAATGCATTAGGACAATATACCGATTTATTTCCACTCGCTGAGGGAAAAATCATTTATCTTTCAGATATACTAAATACATTATCTTGGAAAGGATCTAAAATTCGAGTAATATGTGATCCTGATCGTGTGGAGACCGAAAGATTCATTAGCCTACTAAAAAATGTTGAAATAAAGAAGTTAAACAACAATCATGAAAAAGGTCTAATGACTAACCGTATATATTTGCATGGTTCCATGAATTTTACGTTCCGTGGAATTAATATTAATGGGGAAAATGTTCGAATTACGAGTGATGGATCTGAAGTAAGCCAAGCCTTGATGGCAGCACGTGCCAGATGGGAGGAGGCAGAAAGACAATGATAGAATCATTAAAAACTAAATTTCTTCGCCTCCTATTACAAATAGATGGTTCGAATCCTTTTCAATTATCATTTAGAGAAACAGAGTGGGCGGGACCGAATGACGAACTATTGGAAATGATTAAGAGATTTTATAATGATAAACCATTTGTTCTTCCATTTAGAAATAGAAAAAAAGGTACATTTTGGTTCTTGTTTTCCAATAATGAGTCATTATTGAGAAAATATGTTCAGGAATTAAATAATTTCTTGTTACCATATCATTGTGATTCACTAGAATATGGAAAAAGACAATATTTCACTTCAGAAAAAAAATTATCAGAAATAGGGTATGAATTGTTTCCGGAAGGTTATTTTGGTTATTTTTCCACGATTGAAAATGAAAAGATTATTTGGAAAAACATCCGGACATGGAGAAAGCTAGATGAACGCCGACCAAGTATTTCTTATGACGAGTTAGAAGTAAACGCATTTACGTTACGTAATGGGTTTCATCAAGCGATTGTATTGCAAAATTGGGAAGAAGCGAAAAATTTTCTAAATGAACTCCGCCAAGGAAAATACTTAAATGATGAAAATTACAAGTTTCTGACTATTCAATTTTTAAGCGCTCAGGGTAAATGGGAAAGAATATGGAATTCAGATGATTATGAGATCTTATCTGGATTAGGTAGAGTCCCAAATCAAGTTCATATCACCTTAATCCGGGCATTTTATCAACGTATATTATCTAAATCAGATATACTGGGTAGGTATGACCTATCAATTGAATCATTTAAAGAATTTCGTTATAGACTTGGAACTTTATTACGTTCACAGTTGACCTTGGATGAAGAAAATGTAATTCGTGTATTTGCTTATGAGGCAGCTAATAAAGGTCAAGTAGATAAGTTAATGCGCTATCTAGAAAAAACAGACGATGAAATAACTCGAAACATTATTGAATTCCTGTTACTTTATGTAAAAACAAATACAGATAACCCGCCTGTACCTATTATAGATAAACTAGAACTTGCTAAACAATGTTTTATTAATCGTGAATATGAGGATGCTTTTATTCTTGTTATTGGATGTGAACTTTCAATTGATAAGGTTCGTTTACTTTCAGGAATTGCTATTATGGAAGAGACAGAAGAAACTTGTTCTATTGCTTTAGAACAATTTAAAAACCTTCCAGAACATGAACAACAACAGTTAGTTAAGGACCCTCAAACGAAAGGTTGGATGATATACTTACTTAACCGCCGAGAGGGGAAAAGAGTTTCTGTTAAAGATAATGATGAGATTAAAGAGAAATTAGATTGGAAAAGTTGGTTTTTAGCGGTTTTAAAAGATCCTGATTTCGATTCCCTAGAAGAAGGATTAGCAACGATGGACGTTCAGCAAGGTAATATTAACTGGTCTATAACTTCTCTTAGTAATTTATCAGATATAATAGCAATGATAGGAATAGAATCTCTTTCACCTTTGCAAAAAACTTTGTTACAAACAGCAATGCCAATGTTTATATCAGAACTTTTACAAGATGAAAATTTCCCTAAAGCAAAAGCTGTAGAATTATATGAGTATACGCGTGAAATACTCTTTATTCATGGTAATCGAAACGAAAATAACACAGGCTTCTTATTAAGACTAACAGAAGGTTTATTGTTGTTAGATATGACCAAAGTAAATCAATACTGGAATCAAATCGAAACATGGTTTAATATAATACCAACTGAGCGATTATCAACGTATGTATTAGAAACATTAGAACTTTTTAAAGAATATGGTCTTGCAGACGATATATTACAGCCTGTTTGGACAAATTGGGTTGGTTCCCTGATTGATCGAATGTCTAAACCAACTGTTATACAATCATGGATAGAACTAGGTAGATTTATATCTGCAGATTCTAGTATGCTTGGTGAATTAACTGCAAAGATACCCTCAAAAATAGTAAGTGATCCGTTGAACCTACTACCTTCTATGTCAATCACTATTTACTCATTGCGTGAGAAGCCAGCAAAACGCGCTGCGGAGCGAATTGCAATGAGGAATATTAATGTTAAAGTTAGGGTGTGCACTGATAGTAAATTAACAATTGAAGCAAAGTCCTATGCTCGTAACTCTGATTTAATTATACTAGTTACAGCTTGTATGTCTCATGCTTTAACATTTGGGATTGCACCATTTATAGAAGATAATCTTATATATGCTAGAAGTTCCGGGGAAACAGGGATTATTGAGGCTTTGGAACAGTATTCTCAAGAGCAGTATAAAAACCATGAAACATCTTGATTAAGGAAGTTTATAAATACTCATCAATCCGTTCTTAAAATATGTTTTATCAAAGTTAATAAAATACCTAACCTTGTTTGGTAGTACTACTTATGCCGAATATTAAATTAAACAATGGAATGGAAAAATCTTCTCATAAACAAATGATCATTTCTTTTAAAAATATTTAGAACACATGATTGATTTATGTTATAATGATATAATTAAATAATATTAATTGTTAAATACATGAATATGGTAGAGGTTCTAGCCCCCCTCGTTAAAAAAACTAAGATGAAGCGGTACTTCTATCTTGGGGTGCTGTTTTTTCTATTTTGAAGGGAGTTTCTTTATAAATGTTGAAAAACGAAAAGGCAATTGTTGTGTTTAGTGGTGGACAAGACAGCACCACTTGTTTATTTTGGGCATTAAAACAATTTAAAGAGGTTGAAGCAGTAACGTTCGATTACAACCAAAGGCATAGTTTAGAAATTGAATGTGCCAAAAATATAGCCAATGAACTTGGTGTGAAACATCATATTTTAGATATGTCATTATTAAATCAACTAGCACCTAATGCGTTAACACGTTCAGATATCGAGGTTACTGATGGTGGTGAAGGGGAACTTCCGTCGACTTTTGTTCCTGGTCGTAACCTTTTATTCCTAACTTTTGCAGGAGTATTAGCGCGTCAGGTTGGAGCCAAGCATTTAATAACAGGTGTTTGTGAAACAGATTTCAGCGGGTACCCAGATTGCCGTGATATTTTTGTGAAATCACTTAATGTCACCTTGAATCTATCAATGGACGATAATTTTGTTATTCATACACCATTAATGTGGTTAAATAAAGCAGAAACATGGGCTCTAGCGGATGAATTAGGAGCGTTTGAATTTGTACGAAAAAAAACATTAACCTGCTACAATGGTGTCATTGCAGATGGCTGTGGGGAGTGCCCAGCTTGTGTTTTAAGAAAAAGAGGGCTTGATGACTTTCTAAATGGGGGGTTTTAAGCGATGGGTTTTAGAATCGTCGATAAACTTCAGAAAATAGATGAGGACATTCATCGTAATGATTTAAAATACCATTCTAAACGTGTATTAGTGAGCAAAGAATTTACCTTTGATGCATCTCACCACTTACATTGCTATGAAGGGAAGTGCAAGAATTTGCACGGTCATACGTACAAAGTTATTTTTGGTTTAAGCGGTTTTGTTGATAAACGCGGCTTAATGATCGACTTTGGCGATATTAAAGACATTTGGAAAAATGAAATAGAAATAGTTCTTGATCATCAGTACCTAAATGAAACCCTTCCATTGATGAATACAACAGCGGAAAACATCGTTGTGTGGATATATGAGAAAATGAAAGATGCATTAGCAACAGAAGAACGAATCAATAAATATGATGTAGCCAGAGTGGAATTTGTCCGCCTTTTTGAAACTCCTACAAGCTATGCAGAGGCCAGAAGGGAGTGGATGGAGGAATGAGTCGGATCCCCGTTTTAGAGATTTTTGGCCCAACCATACAGGGAGAAGGAATGGTAATTGGTCAAAAAACAATGTTTGTCAGAACAGCCGGTTGTGATTATTCCTGCAGTTGGTGTGACTCTGCCTTTACTTGGGATGGCAGTGCAAAAGATGATATTCAGTTAATGACTGCCGAAGAAATTTGGGAAGAATTAAAGACAATCGGCGGTGATAATTTCTCCTTTGTGACGATTTCAGGGGGAAACCCAGCACTGCTGAAAAATTTAGACGTGTTTATTGACCTATTAAAAGAAAATGAAATAAAAATTGGCATCGAAACACAAGGCAGCAGATGGCAAGACTGGTTCTTAAACATAGATGAATTGACCATTTCACCAAAGCCGCCAAGTTCAAACATGGTGACCAATTTTGAAATATTAGATTCTATTTTTAAAAATCTAAACGATCAAAATTTTAAAAATCAAGTGAGTCTAAAAGTAGTGATCTTCGATGAAGCCGATCTAGAGTATGCGAAATTGGTCCATAACCGCTATGTGGATATTCCTTTTTATCTCCAGGTAGGTAACGATGATATTACTAATTTCAATAATAATGAAATGATTCAGAAACTGCTTTTGAAATATGAGTGGTTAGTCAATTGTGCGGTTGCGGACCATCAATTGAATAAAGTAAAGGTTTTACCTCAATTACATGCGCTTATTTGGGGGAATAAGCGCGGGGTATAAATATGAACATTTTTGAAAAGGAGTATGTAACAAATGAGAATACTATTATATTTAATTTCAATTGTAACCGCAAATGTGGTTACTGCAGCCTTCGCTCCATTGAATATTGGAATTTTTATTGTTCCAATGGGAACATTTTTAATTGGAGCAACTTTTATTTTTAGAGACTTGGTCCAAAATAGGTATGGAAGGAAGAAAACTTATTATTTTATAGGAATTGCTTTATTATTATCGGCAGTAATTTCATACTTTCTAGGTGATACGTTAATCATTGTTTTAGCCTCCGCTCTTTCTTTTGTAATAGCTGAAAGCACAGATACAGAAATTTACACAAGATTAAACTTACCTATGAGTTGGAGAGTTTTTTATAGTGGATTAGTTGGTGGATTATTGGATTCAGTCATTTTTGTTATTATAGGACTTAGTCCTTTGGGAGCAAATTTCTTACCATGGGAAGCGGTCCCAGCGGCAATTATAGGGCAAGTAATCTTTAAGACAATCATCCAAGGTATCGCAGCACTGATAATTAACCAGGTAAACAACATATCAAACAAGGATGCAATATCAAATTAGGTCATTTTTTAAGTACTTACCAGCCATGGTAAGTGCTATTTTTTTTCAATCCCGTTTTATTATTAATCCATAAATAAACTGTGCCAGGCACCACCCGAGCAAATGGATAGTGCTCGGTATTTCTTTTTGTATCAATTATAATTTATTCAGGGAAAAGGGTACACATTGTATGAAATGGATATGGTATTATTTAGTAATAGATTGATTTTAAATGTTACAATATTGCAATAATAAGGTATTAGATTACCGTATACTGCTATGCAAAGGTGACACCATTATTAACGCAATGTTAAAAGAGGGAGAAGTTCCATTTATATATATTTTACAATCTATTTGTAGAGCGGAGAAGAAAAAAGAGTTCGCCAAAATTTAGTGAAGCTATTAAAGTTGGAAGCCAACATTACAGGGTTAATAAAAATCTAGATACCAATCCTCAACATTAAATAAAGGAGTATGCATAATGCCTATATATAATAAACTAGTCCGTGATAAAATCCCAAAAATCATTGAAAGTACCGGTAAGGAATGCTCCACAAAAATATTAAATCATGATGAATATATCAAATCACTACAGAAGAAAAGTTTTGAGGAACTCGATGAGTACATAAATAGCAGGAATAATGATGAGGCAATTGAGGAACTTGCGGATTTGTTAGAAATCATTCATTCTTTAGCAGAGTACCATGGGGTTTCGTATACAGAAGTTGATGAAGTTCGGAAAAGAAAGCTGGAGACGCGTGGCGGTTTTAAAGAAAGAATTTATTTAATTGAGGTTGAAGATTAAAAAGAATTCTAGCATCTAAACATAGTGGGGGAAGGGCCAATGAGCCATAAATTACAAGTGGGAGAAATGAAAACAGCCTATTTAATGGATAAAGAAATATGGGCACATTTTAATTTCATCTTCTCTTCAAAATCAAAAAATTCGACTACATACAAGTTTGTCTTGATTAAATCGATTCTAGAAAACTTGTACAATGTGAATGATAAGCTGGAATTACCATACTCAACCTTATTTTCGAGCTTTGCCAAAATATACTGGAACCTGGTTATCCATCATAACCTAAACCAAATTAATATGACAGATAAGAAGGCCGAGGTACAAAAAATACTTCTTGATGTCCAAGCAAAGTATCAAATCCCAAAGACCCTTGTTTTTGATAAGCTATCTCATGAATTGCAGGTTGAGATCATTACCAAAGTAAAGAAGAGATGCAAGATCAATGTCATGGGTGCCATTTACGGTGACACCGGCTGCACTATTTATGATTTTGATAATGGGAAGGAACAGCTAAGACTTAATAGTACTTTTTACTCTTTCATGCAGCGATTCCAACGGGTTTTAAATTATTTGACGAATTATCACCTTGCGTTATTTTTAGAAAAATTTAATGAAAAGGGAGATACGACTAACCTGCTATTGAAAGTCGAAAATGTCTCTAAGCGATCTTCACTTGATCAGTTTTACTTAATACTGTCATCATTTTATAGCGGGAAATGCTTTTATTGTGGTAAAGCCATAAAGAAAGATACCGCTCATGTGGATCACTTTATTCCATGGAGTTTTGTCCAGGCTGATCAACTGTGGAATTTAGTTATCGCTTGCAGCACTTGCAATTTATCCAAAAGTGATAAATTAGCAAAGGAAATATTTTTAGATACATTAATTACCAGAAATGAAACCTTAATTTCTTTACCAGAGCTTAGAAAAAGGGAAGATATACAAGTCTATTCAAGTAAAAAGCTTAAAGAACTATATCATTATTCTGTTGAAAATGGATTTACAGATTTTTGGGTACCAAAGAAAATGATAGTGTGATTAAGAAAAAACTAAATTGGGGTTCCTATTGGTATGGGAATTTTAGAAAAGTAAAACTCAATCAAGTAATGTTGAGTAATTGGTTGGAAAACTGCTAAAAAGTTCTAGAAACAATTAAGCGAATGGGTAGTATCAAAAAATATCGAACCTATGTATTATTTATAAACATAAAAGGAACATATTGAATGCGTTTACAATAGGTGCTATACTATACATGTTATTGCATATTTATCACATGTTACTGATTTGATCAGGCAGAGTGGTTCAATTGAAAGAATTTCGATTCTTTTAGTTTGATACCACTCTGCCTTTTTGCGTTATTTTTTATTGAATAATTTAATGGGTTTTCTTAACTACTTTAGACCAATCAAAATCAATCACCGTTTAGCTTTGCATTCCATAGAAAGGAGGTATGCCGAGGAAAAAGGTCCTTTTTCTATCGTCTTCCTATTCAATATCGCAGAAGAATGGTCACTCTTTAAAACTATTATTCGAGGTGGGATGAAATTGAGGTTAGGAAAAAAGAAGAATTTTTATGTCAGTTTACTATGCATTTTATGTATGTTAATGGCATATTTTCAGCCCGCAGCTAATGCATCAGCAGAAGTTCAAAACCCTAATTTAGCACTAGATAAACCTGTTAAAGTTTCTGGATTGGAAGTGAATGACGGGAGATTAGCAGCAGATTTTGCTGTAGATGGACTCCGCTCAGGAAAATCAAAGAATGGAATATCGGATGCGAGATGGTCTTCTAATAAAAGAAGTACCACTAATCCTAATGCACCTCAATGGATTTATGTAGATATAGGAGCAGAACAGACAATTAGACAAATAAAAGTATTGTGGGAAAAAGCGTATTCTCCAGACTATGAGGTTCAAGTTAGTAATACAGCAAATGAAGAAGATTGGAAAACAATCGGTCATTACACGGATGCTTCAGAAGCAAACTTAGAAAAAATCATTAATTTACCTCAATCTGAAACGGCAAGATATGTACGAGTGAAAGCGAACAAATCGCGAAACACACCTGCTCCTGGTGTCACTCAATTACTAAATGTCTCCATCTGGGAGCTGGAAGTTTATGAACATATTCAGTTTAACAATTCACAAGACGTTGTTAACTATATGAGTGACATGAAGCCTGCACTTTCTAATGATGGTAAAAAAATTTTTTTACCTGATTCTCCAGACCCAAGATATGAAGTTTCTTTATTTGGATCGGATAATAAACAGATTATCGATATGAATCTGAATTACTATCAACCAATTAGTGATAGTAAGGTAAACATTTTGTACAAAGTAACCAATAAAAGTGACAGTAAGAATTTTGCTATTTCTTCCAATGATATTCCAATTAATGTCGAAGGAAAATATCAACATGAAGAAGGTGATAACCCGGTTCCGAACGTTATACCTGGTCTGAGAGAATGGAAGGGTTATACTGGTAATTTTGAACTTGAAAAAGGAGCTAGTTTAGTGGTAGATTCGTCTGCCCCGGATACTTTAATGGAAACTGCTCGAGGTATTCAATCCTATTTTAAAAATATGGTAGGAAAAGAGATTAATGTTCATAAAGGCTCGAAGGCAAGAGTTGGGGATATTTTTTTAACAATCGACAATACGAAACATCATTTAGGTGAGGAAGGGTACACTCTTGAGATCACCGATAAAATTATAGTGAGTGCTCCAAAAACAAAAGGGATCCTTTATGGAGGGATTTCCCTTACGCAAATCTTATATCAATCAGACAATAAAAATAGCATTCCTAAAGGAATAGCAAGAGACTATCCAAAATATGAAGTACGCTCAGGAATGCTGGATGTTGGCAGGATGTATATTCCGTTAGACTATGTTCAAGAAATGACAGAATATATGGCATGGTTTAAGTTAAATGAAATTCAATTGCACATTAATGATTATTGGGGCGCAGCAAATTATCAAGCTTTTCGGGTAGAAAGTAAAAAATATCCAGAAATTAATGCAAAGGATGGGTACTATACACAGGAAGAGTACATTGCTTTTCAAAAGAATATGAAAAAGGTTGGAATAGATGTTGTCACAGAAATTGATACACCATACCATGCGGAAAGCTTTAGAGCTGTGAATCCGGACATGATGCTTTCCAAAGGGGCTTTAGACATTACCACCTCGGAAAAACAAAAATTGGTTTATCCATTTATTGAGTCCCTTTTTGATGAGTTTCTTGGGGATAGTCCAACTGATGAAAATAGGGTCATTCAAAGTAGTAAATTCCATATGGGTACGGATGAGTATGATAAGAAATATTCAGAGCAAATGAGAGCCTATACGGACCATTTTATTAATTATATTAATAATAAAGGGTATGAAACAAGACTTTGGGGATCAATTGGAAAAAATGGCTTCAATGGAAATACCCCGGTAAGCAATAAGGCAACGATGAATATTTGGGCTCCGTACTGGTCTGATGTAAAGGAAATGTACGGTTTAGGCTATGACATTATCAATACGTGCGGAGGAGATCTGTATATTGTTCCTGTTGGAAATGCAGGGTATCCGGATTATTTGGATATAAAAAATAGATATGATTCATGGGAAGTAAATGATTTGAATAACAACGGTAGAGGAAATGGCGGAGCAACCATGCCATTTGCCCATCCACAAACAAAAGGTGCAGAATTTGCGGTATGGAATGATATGACTTCATTCTCGGGCGGTTTATCAAGTTATGATATTTTTAATCGAATGAAAGATGCAGTTGTGTTAGTTTCCGAAAAAACTTGGTACGGAGAAAAAACAGCTGGTCAGACCTCTGAGCAGTTTATGGAACGGGTGAATGCGGTTCAAAATAAAATCCCACCATCTAACCCTTCGAGATTCGTTGAGTCCAAAACAGATGTAGTCCTTAAATATGATTTTGAATCGATGAAGAATAACAAAGTTAAAGACTTATCAGGAAATGAATATGATTCAAAAATCAAAGGCCGACCGAACCTTGTCGATGGTTATGATGGGAAATCCCTACAGTTGGATGGGGATAATTTCATTGAACTTCCTTTGTCAGGGATAGGATATCCATATTCGGTTTCGTTCGATATTAAACTAGATGAAGGGTCTCTTAACGATGCTACCTTGTTTTCTGGGAAAGATGGAGATTTTTATTTGAACTTAAACCAAACAGGTAAGCTGGGTTATCAAAGAAATGAGAAAACGTCTGATGGAAGCTTATCAAAATTTGAAAACTATACGTTTAGCCACAATTACTCACTAAAAGAAAACGAATGGCAGAATGTTGTTCTTGTTGGCGATAAAAAGAAAACGACTTTATTTATTAATGGAAAACAAGTTTCTACTTCTCAGCAAACGAATAAGCTGGGCGGCCGGGTCAATGACTCCTCGACCTTTGTCCTGCCTTTGGAAAAAATCGGGCAAGGAATCAAAGGAAAAATCGACAACATTACGGTAATGAATAAAGCTCTATCAAGCAATAACATTAAAAATATTTTATCTTACGATCCTGGTCAAAGAAATGTTGCTTACCAACAAAAAGTAACCACCTCTTCGGAATACAATCAGTCTCAACGTGCAGCAAATATAACGGATGGGGATTTATTAACTAGATGGGGCTCCCAGTACAATATTTCAGCTGCTGAGGCTGATAATCAATGGATTATGGTAGAACTAGATGATTCTCGCAGCATAGATACAGTGAAGCTTTTTTGGGAACGAGCCAGGGCAGAGAAATATACATTGCTTGCTTCAAAGGATGGAAATACTTTCGAGGAAGTTTATTCATATCCAGCTACAAATGGAGTTAGCGCCGGTGATATTGATACAATCCATTTAAAAGATGTAGATGCTAAGTATTTAAAAGTAATCATGACGGAAAGAAAAACGGTAAATGGTACTAAGTACGGCTATAGTTTATATGAGTTGGAAGCATACGGTAAAACGGACATTGCTGGAGCGGAGAAATTATTGGAAGAGGCAGAAAAACTGGTTAATGAGCCAACAAAAGGTGCAAAAGCAAATAAAGAAAGAATGGAGCTGATTGCTGCAAAGAATGAACTGGAGTCGTATTTAGGAAGCGATAAAGAGTTTGACGGATTCACGTTCCATGTTTTGATTAGAACACTTGAAACGAGAATGGATAGTTACAGGAATAGACTATAGTTGAAGTGTCAGTCTTTCATTACGTTCAATCCCCGGATCCATTAGTGGAAACGGGGATTTTGATTTGCTTAGTTATGTATTTTGTGTTTTTCATACAATTCTTTCATTTTCCTTGTAATTGTAGATTTAAAATAAAGATTGATAATTTGTAAAAAAGTTCAATAATTTATAATAAAGTTTGATTAAATTCCTGTACTAAATTTTTCTTTTTATGTTCTTGAAGATGTTGTAAATAAAATCCAGTATGTTATTCCATTAAAGGGCCAGTTTGTGGAATAACACGATTAAAAAAATTGGTAAGGCTGAAGAAATTGTGAGGGTTTTCACTTAAAATGTAGCTCCTTAAATCCCCTAAATCTCAACTCCATACAATTGCAAGAATTGTTCACGTAATGGACATGATTTTCATGTGACCTCCTATTGAAAAATTTTTTTTATTTAGTACAATATTAGTAACTCATGAGTTACTAACTAACGAGTTAGTATAACCACTTTAAAGTGTCGTCTTCTGGAAATGTTTATTGTATTTTTACTTAGAAAAGAAGTTATATTAAAAAAGGAGTTTTTACTTTTGAAAAAGGTGTCTTTGGTTCTTCGTTATTTATTCGCTGTTTTCTATATTTATTCCGCGCTCGGGTTTCTTTTTGGTTTTATGCCTTTGCCTAAGATGACAGGCATGGCACAGCATTTAATAGACGCAGAGGTGTCTTCAGGTCTTATGACCTTTGTGAAAATTACGGAGTTAGTTGGAAGTATTTTGTTATTATCTGATCTTTTAGCACCTTTGGCGTTAGCTTTATTAGCACCAATTACCATAAATATTCTTTTCTTTATTTTGGTGCTGAATCCTTCATTAACCGTTTTAGGAGTAAGTATGTTCTTGGTTCATTTGGTTTTAGTATTAAATTACCGGGAAAGATATATGTTGCTTTTCAAAAAAATGGATTCATCTAAACGTTCTCAAAAGATTGTCGCTTAATTAAATACGTGTTCATACTAGGGGATGGGTTGACATCCCCTTTTTTTTCTTGACATTGCCGAAAACCTAAGGATAATATTGAAGAGTATTGAAAAGCATAGTTATAAAGTGCATTACAAGTAACTCGATAGTTACTAAAGTATAAATCCAATAATACTCTACACATGAGATAGGTGATTATTAAGTGGCTCGGGACCCTAACAAGGCTGTGAAAAGCAGAGAAAGCATTATGAATTCAGCGATTAGTGAATTTGCGCGAGTTGGTTTTCATCAAGCAAAAATATCAGATATTGTAGCCAACGCTGGCTTTTCACAAAGAACTTTCTATATTTACTTTGAGAATAAGGAAGCTCTTTATATGGAGATTTTAGAGAACTGGAAGAATAAGTTAATCCAACAATTTATAATTGGAAAAAATGACCCGAATAATCAAACTAATACCCGTAAAAGATGGGAAGAAATATTCAAATTTATGGCATATAATCCCGATTATACACGAGCTGTTTATTTTCTGAATCCTTATATTGAAGAAATAAGAAAAGAAATACTGAATTCTTTAATCCAAATTATGACTTGGGAGCAGGAAAATGAATATCTCAGGAAGGAAGTAAGTATTGGTATTTTAGCCGAGTCTACTTTAGCAACGATTGAGAGCTTAACTTTACGATACGTATTAAATGGAAAGGAAAGCTCTATATTTCTTGCTGAACAAATATCGGATATATATATAAATGGTGTAAGACAAAAAAATCATAAATAATTGAGAGGAATTTATATGAAAGATTTTCCTCAACTTAATGATTTGTGAACTTGTGAAGAACTGAACTTAAAAGGGCGATTATGGAACAAAGGCAATAGCTTTTTTTCTTTGTGAGCTAAAGACACATGTTATTATAAGAAAGTCACTGAGAAAACAAAAAAGCTTCTTATTATTAATCACAACAAAAAAGAGCTAGGTCTTCTAGCTCTTTTTTGTTGTGATATTAATGTGAATCAAGATTTAGATAGTAATCAAAGTCGCGGGTTATCTGTACAAACAAATTCCATTTCTTCTCCCGAATTCTCTTTTTTATTTTCAATTTAATTGTAAAAATTTCCTTTTTGGCAATAAAACAACTTTAGATTGAAACAGCTTACTCTTTAATCTTCTCCTAATATTTTAACTTCTGGTTCGAGAACCACACCGAATTTTGCGTTAACTGTATTTTGAATGTAAGATATCAATTTAAGATAATCAGTAGAAGTAGCTGATCCGACATTAACTATAAAACCGGCATGTTTTTTTGAAACTTGTGCTCCTCCTATTTGTTTTCCTTGTAGTCCACTATCTTGAATCAATTTACCCGCGAAATATCCTGGAGGACGTTTGAAAACACTTCCGCAAGATGGATATTCTAGGGGTTGTTTTGATTCTCTCAGGAAAGTAAGATCGTCCATTTTTGTTTTTATTTCATTAAATTTTCCCGGAGTTAAGCCAAAAGTAGCCTCTAGAACTAAGTAACCGTTTTGTGCAATGCTGCTTTTTCTATAATCTAATTCCATTTCATTTTTTGACAAAGTTAAAAAGTCGCCATTTGTATCCAGAACAAGAGCTTCTTGCAGCACATCGGATACTACTCCTCCATAGGCTCCTGCGTTCATATGAAGAGCACCACCTATTGAACCAGGTATTCCGCAAGCAAATTCTAATCCGGATAAACTATTTTTAAGTGCAAAGCGGGAAACTTCAATAATACCTGCGCCGCTTTGAGCTTTAATTTTATTATTGGATAAATGAATATTATTCATCGTAGTTAAAATTAATACGATTCCGCGGATTCCACCATCTTTAATAATTAGATTTGAACCATTACCTAAAATTGTTGTAGGGATATTATGTTTTAAAGAATATTTATATACATTTTGTACTTCTTGATACGTTTTTGGTGTTATGATTAAATCACCTTTTCCACCAGTTTTTGTAAAAGTATAGTTGCTTAATGGCTCATTTGTTTTTATGTTTTCCGCATTTAATATAGATGTTAAATCATTATATATTGTTTTCATTACGAACTCCTATAAAAATGTTTTTATAAAAAAGTACCGATATATTTCGTTTAATTTAAAAATAAAAGCTTACAGTTTATCCTCTTATGGTGTAAAAATTCAAGGCGAAAAATGGATAAAACACTTTATTTTAAGAATCCGATTATTTCGTGAAGATTTTTACTTTTGGAACACAAAATAAAGAGCTTTTTTCGTAAATTAAATGGTTATTTTAGTGTCTTTTTTACAAACAAAATAAAAATTAACAAACTAATAAATCCAGATATTGCACAAACAACAAATAGCATTTGATATCCCATGAGCTGTGAAACAAATCCAAGAATAATAGCTCCTAAACCAATCCCTAAATCAAAAGCAGTAAAAAATGTAGCATTCGCTACCCCTATTTTTTCTGGTGGAGCTAATCGTATAATTGCTACTTGAAGAGCAGGTTGTGCCGATCCGAATCCAATTCCGTACAAAATTGCTGTAATAACTAGTCCTACAAGCCCTTTTGTCATTGTTAGGACTAATAGCGCGACTATCAGTGTAATAAGGGCAGGGGTAATAATGACCCCTTCTCCATATTTATCAGAAATCTTCCCTGCAAGCGGTCTAATAACTGTAAGTGTGACAGCATAAACTAAGAAAAAAGTACCAACATTAACTTGGATTTTTGCTGCGAAGAGGGGTAAATATGTTGTAATGCCACCAAAAGTAATAGTTAGAAAAAATGTAACAATAGCTAGTGGTAAGACTGTTTTTTCAAAAAATGATATTGGTTTTTTTGATGTATTTTGAACCGTTCGAATTTTTGTACCAAGTGAAAGTATTAATGCAATAATTGCTAATGTTGTGCATAGAAGAAATAAATAATGAAATGAAAATGATTTTGCTACCCAAAGACCTAATATTGGTCCTAAAGCCATGCCTAAAGTCATTGCAAGTCCATACCATCCCATTCCTTCTCCACGACGAGATGGTGGAATAACATCAGTCACAGCCGTTCCAATCGAAGTTGTAGCAGATGCCCAGCTGATTCCATGGAGGATCCGTAATATCACTAAAAATATAACTCCTGTTACCCAATCATAAAAGTACATTGTTATTGCAAAAAATAGTAGTCCGCTTATTATAAATATACTTCGACCATATCGATCCATTAATCCTCCAATAATAGGACGAAAAATTACTGATGATATTGTAAACACTCCAATAATAAATCCAACTTGAGATTCACTTCCACCTAATTGTTTAATAAACATAGGAAGTGTCGGCATTAGTAAATAAAAACCACTAAATAGTAATAATGCTGTAATTGTCAGCATTATATAGTTTTTTGTCCATAAACGTTCCATTATAATGTAAATCCTTCTTTCTATCGTTTATAAGTAGAGAGTGTAAAGCTCAAATCAATTGGTGCTAACTGTCCAAATGTAACAAAATAAGCGAATAAAAAAGCAGTACCACCGCTATAAAAGTGGGGTACTACCATTTTGAGTGACAAGTGTTTTGTTAATTAGAACGTACTTGCTACTTTAACAGCTTTTTCAAGCCCGACGGCAATAATTTCTTCTGCTTTATCAGGGAATTGGTTGTGACCTTCAATCACTACTTTCTCTAAATCTTTTACCCCGAAGAAGCTCAACATACTTGCTACATATTTAACAGCCATTTCTATTTCAGCTGCTGGTCCTTTAGAATATACACCGCCACTTGCGTTTAATAATGCAATTTTCTTATTTCCAATAAGACCTACTGGACCTTCTGGCGTATATTTAAATGTTTTGCCCGCGCGGTTTAAGTAATCAATATATGTGTGTAGTACAGCTGGGATTGTTAAATTCCATAACGGGAAAGCAAATACAACTTTATCAGCTGCAAGGAATTGATCTAAATATTTATCAGCAACAGCTACTGTTTTTGCTTCTACTGCTGTTAAATCAAGTCCTCTGCTAGCCTTAAATGTACCGTTAATCATATCTACTCCTACATATGGCAATTCTTCATTGTATAAATCAAGCTCTACTACTGTATCATTTGGATGTGATTCTTCGTAGCTCGCTAAAAAAGCCTCATATAATTTCACACTAACCGCTTGATTTGCTGGACGATTGTTTGCTTTTACGAATAAAACTGTTGTCATTCTCGTTTCCTCCTGTTACTCACTCTTACGTTGTTATCTATTTACTCACTAAAAA
>NZ_DALZYO010000040.1:0-52798 GCF_031988165.1 Neobacillus sp. | reverse complement strand
CTAATAATTTTTTTGTTTGTTGACGTTTTTGTTTGTTTAGTTTTCAAAGATCAATTTTTCTCTTTCGCTCAAAAGCGACTTTATAATCTTACCAAGTTATCAACTGAAAGTCAATAACTTTTTTTATTTCTTTTTTTCAATCGTGTTACTGTCTCGCAGCAACAGATATTAATATACCACCATTATTAATTCAGTGCAATAGTTTTTTGTGTTTTTTTTATTAAAAAAGTGAAAAAGGATTCAAACACTTTCTTTGTAACGAATAGAAATAAAGTGCCGGCGGGTACCGGCACTTTAACACAATTAACGATGACGCATTAATGGGAATAACAGTACGTCACGGATAGATGGGGAGTTGGTTAATAGCATAACTAAGCGATCGACTCCAATTCCTAATCCTCCTGTTGGCGGCATACCATATTCTAATGCCTCAACAAAGTCTTCATCCATCAAATGGGCTTCGTCATTACCTTGTTCACGTTCCATTAACTGCGCTTCAAACCGTTCTCTTTGGTCAATTGGATCATTTAATTCTGTAAAAGCATTTGCATGCTCACGCGCTACGATAAACAATTCAAAACGATCGGTGAATCGTGGATCTTCGTCATTTTTCTTTGCTAACGGTGAAATCTCCACTGGATGTCCATAAATAAAAGTAGGTTGGATTAACTTTTCCTCTACTTTCTGCTCGAAGAACTCATTCACAATATGACCATATAACATATTATCGTTAATTTCGACCCCATGTTCTTTAGCAAGTTCACGCGCTTCTTCAACACTCATTTCTTTCCAGAAATCAGCACCTGTATATTCTTTAATTGCGTCTACCATATGGAGTCTTTTCCACTCTGGTTTAAGATTTACTTCATAATCTCCATATGGAATCGTTGTTGTTCCTACTACTTCTTGAGCAATATGGGCGATTAAATTTTCAGTAAGGCTCATGATATCGCGATAGTCTGCATATGCTTCATAAAGCTCAATCATTGTAAATTCTGGGTTATGACGGGTTGATACACCCTCATTTCTAAATACACGGCCAATTTCATAAACCTTTTCGAGACCGCCGACAATCAAACGCTTCAAATGAAGTTCGATGGCAATTCGCATGTATAACTCCATATCAAGAGCATTATGATGAGTAATGAAAGGACGTGCAGATGCGCCGCCTGCAATCGCATGCATCATCGGGGTTTCAACTTCCAGATAACCATGGCTATCCAGATAGCGCCGCATTGACTGAATGATCCGGCTGCGGGAAATAAAGGTCTGTTTACTTTCTTGGCTCATAATTAGATCCAAATAACGTTGGCGGTACCGCTGCTCAACATCTTTAAGACCATGGAATTTATCCGGTAATGGCCGAAGCGCTTTTGATAAAAAGGTAAAGTCTTGAACTTTCACCGAAAGTTCACCCGTTTTGGTTTTAAATACAATTCCAGTTGCTCCGATAATGTCGCCTAAGTCAGCGGAATTGAAAATTTGATACTGTTCTTCCCCAACAGCATCTTGCCTAACGTAAATTTGAATTTGTCCTTTTAAATCTTGAATGTGGGCAAAGCCAGCTTTCCCTTTACCGCGCTTTGTCATGATCCGACCGGCTATACTAACAGTAATATTTTTACTCGCAAGCTCTTCATTTTCTAATTCCCCATATTGTTCAAGAACTTCAGCACCGTAGTGGGAACGATCAAAACGTTTACCAAATGGATCTAGACCATTTTCACGCATTGCGCTCATTTTTTCACGTCTGACCCTTAATTGGTCATTTAATTCTTCCTGACTCATGATTAATTCAACTCCATTACTTTCTTTTTTTTAATATAAGAATTTATAACATTGGACTTCGAGAAATGTCCAGCTCCAGGCGCCATCGGCTAGTGTACTTCGCTCTTCTCCCTACGATAAGTCAACATCGGTTCGCTCCGCTCACCGTGTTTCCTTTATCTCAGTCGAAGCGCTCCATAAGGAATGCTTCGGCAGCATTGGCATCGCACGAAGGAAAAGCGTTAGCTTTTCCGAGGAGTCCATACGCCGATAGGCGGGCGCCTTGCGCTTTCTTATGTAAAACGCAAAGAATACTCACCGATTTTTTTTACATACTATATTATTTTACACAAACTTGAGAATTCAGACATCAAAAAAGTTTTTAATAGAATAAAAACTGCCAGTTATTCCACCGGCAGCCTCCGTTAGTAATCAACTGCATTTAGAAAATGAGAATAAGGAAGTCAAACTCAACCAACAATCGCCTGACTTTGCTCCTTTTCTTCTATCTCAATTACCAAATCGGTTAACAAGGATACTAAATGTTCTCTTGTATTGCACTCATTAATAGCATTACGGACTCTAGCATTACCGCGAACACCTTTTAAATACCAAGCCGCATGTTTACGCATTTCTCGGACCGCTATATCTTCATTTTTCAGAGCAATCAATCGATCTAAATGAAGGATGCAGACATCCATTTTTTCACGAACAGATGGCTCACCCATTAATTTACCTGTTTCTAAATATTGAACCGTCCGGTAAATCATCCAAGGATCCCCAAGGGCCGCTCTACCAATCATGACTCCGTCGACACCTGTTTCATCGAGCATTCTCTTGGCATCTTGCGGTGTTTGGACATCACCGTTTCCGATAATCGGAATGTTAACGGACTGCTTTACCTCACGAATAATATCCCAATTTGCTTTTCCCTCATACATTTGTACCCGTGTGCGTCCATGGAGAGAAACAGCCTTTCCGCCTGCCCGTTCAACTGCTTGGGCATTTTTAACGGCATAAATATGTTCTTCATCCCAACCCATCCGCATTTTCACGGTAACTGGTTTTTCCACCTCTGCGACAACAGCCGAAACCATTTCATAAATCTTATTGGGGTCAAGCAACCATTTTGCTCCGGCATCACATTTTGTGATTTTCGGAACTGGACAACCCATATTGATATCGATAATATCGGCATTCGTGTTTTGATCAACAAATTTCGCTGCTTCAACAAGCGTTTCTCTTTCACCACCAAAAATTTGCAGGCTTAACGGTTTTTCACGCTCATCGATATAGAGCATATTCATCGTTTTTTCATTTTTAAAAACGATTCCTTTGTCGCTGACCATTTCCGCACAAACTAAACCGGCACCGAATTCTTTAACCGTTAGACGGAATGCAGAGTTACATACACCGGCCATTGGAGCCAAAACGACTGGATTCTTCATTTCAATATCGCCAATTTTCAACATCTAATAACCTCCTTTTCTATGTTCTAAAATCAGATTTTACCTCATTAAACTTCGATAACAGCCTAACTCCCGTGCTTAGCGACGAATGAACTTCGCTAACCAGGCGCTTTCGCTTTATTCTTTTGGTGCTAAATCATCTATTGTTATTTTTAAGGAATGAGCAATTCTCTCAAGTAAATCACCTGCTGGCAGGCGGTTACCTCTTTCAATCTCCCCTAAAATCGATACAGATACACCTAGTTCCCTCGAAAAGCTCTCCTGTGTGTAACCTTTCAGCTTCCGATAGGCTCGAATACGTCTTCCCCATTTTTCTGCTTCCATATTCGGACTCCTTCTTTATCAGGTAATTCAGCTAACATTTGGTTAAGAGGCTTTTCCATCCACAAAAACGCAGGCTTCACTTCAATAAGTGGAATTAATACAAACGCCCGCTCAAACATCCTTGGATGTGGAACAATAAGCTTCTCTGTTTCAATATTTTCTTGGTTATATAGAAGAATGTCAAGGTCAATTGTTCGCGGACCCCATCTTGTTTCCCTTTTTCTCCCAAGTTCTAACTCCGTTTTTAAACATCTATCTAATAATTCATTTGCATCCAAATCAGTGGTAACCTCAATCACCATATTCAAAAATAAATCCTGATCTTCATAGCCAACTGGATCTGTTTCATAGATAGAGGAAAAATTCACCAACCGTATGTCTGCATAACTAGTCAATTGTTTAATTGCCTTCGTTATATTATCATAACGGTTTCCTAGATTCGAGCCAAGAGCAATAAATGCTGTGTTTTCCACTTTTATCTTCCCCTTGTAATTTCTACGGCAACAGACTTGTAATGACCAGGAATGGGCGGATCCGGTTTAATTACTTTTACCGTGACATCAGATATGAGTGGGAATCCATTCAGGACACTCCCAGCAATTTTTTCCGCAACAGCTTCGACTAATTTATATGGACTTCCTTCGACGATTTCTTTACACAATTGATATAACTCACCATAATGGACCGAATATTCCAACTCATCGGTCTCCCCGGCCCTTTTCAAATCAACAGAAACGGATAAATCCACTGTAAAACGCTGCCCGAGCACTTTTTCTTCTGGAAAAACTCCATGGTAGCCATAAAACTCCATCCCATTTACATATATTTTATCCAATGAATTCACCCTTCCCCATCATGGCATCCATCATTTGGGCCATTCTGCTCATTTCCTTGACATCGTGAATACGAATGATTTGACAGCCCTTTTGAATCCCGTAGCAGACCGTTGCACCAGTACCTTCCATTCTTTCTTCAACTGGAAGATTTAATGCTTGTCCAATCATGGTTTTACGTGATGTCCCTAAAAGGACAGGGTAGCCAAGCATCACGAGCTTATCTAAATTTTGCATCATAAGCAGGTTTTCCTGATAGTCCTTGGCAAAACCAATTCCAGGATCTAAGATAATATTCTCATCCTTGACTCCAGCTTTTTTTGCAATTGCGATGCTTTCATACAGGTCATTAATTACATCCCTAATAAATAATTGATAATTTCGGTCATGACGATTATGCATCAAAATAATCGGTACTTCATACTCGGCTGCAACTCGTCCCATCTTTTCATCCGCTTTTGCTCCCCATACATCATTAATAATATGGGCCCCAGCCTCAATAGCTTGTTTGGCTACCTCTGCTTTATAAGTATCAATAGAAATTGGTATTTGAACATGATCGGAAACGGCTTTGATAATTGGAATCACCCGCTCAAGTTCTTCCTCCACGGAAACAGCCGCAAAGCCAGGGCGTGTGGACTCACCGCCGATATCAATGATATCTGCACCGTTTGCCACCATTCCTTTCGCACGTTCCACAGCACTTTCTACTCCATTGAATTTACCGCCATCTGAAAAGGAATCTGGAGTGGCATTTAATATTCCCATCACAATTGTTTTTTTTGTAAAGTCCAAGGTAAATGGACCACACTGGATTAGTTCTTGGGCTGATTTCATTCCATAGTCCCCCAAAGCTTTTTTTCACTCATTTTATCATACCTAAACAATCATTGGTTTACAAAAAAAGAAGCATCGGCAATCGCCAACGCTACTGGTAATTTTTTTATTAAACTTCATATTGGTATAGCTGTGTGCTTAAGTAACGTTCGCCGTTATCAGGGATAATAGCAAGTACCTTTTTACCTTTTCCTAGTTCCTTTGCTACTTTTAATGCTGCGTGTATAGCGGCTCCTGAAGAAATTCCACCAAGAATCCCTTCTTCTCTTGCCGCACGTCTAGCCGTAGCAAATGCTTCTTCGGTACCAACTTGAATAATTTCATCATAGATATTGGTATTGAGGGTATCAGGGACAAATCCCGCCCCAATACCTTGAATTTTATGGGGACCTGGTTTACCGCCAGATAATACAGGGGAATCAACTGGTTCAACTGCATATATTTTGATATTTGGAAACTTTTCGCGAAGCACATCTCCAGCACCCGTGATTGTTCCGCCCGTTCCGATTCCTGAAACAAAACCGTCTACTTGATCCATTTGTTCAACAATTTCTTTACCAGTCGTCTTACGATGAACCTCAGGATTGGCTTCGTTCTTAAATTGCTGCGGCAGAAAATACCCATGTTCCTTTACAAGTGCTTCTGCCTTGGCAATTGCCCCTTTCATCCCTTCTGGTCCAGGTGTTAACACCAGCTCAGCCCCATAAGCACGAAGCAGATTTCGTCGCTCTAAACTCATTGTCTCAGGCATAACAAAAACGGCTTTATATCCCTTTGCTGCAGCAATCATCGCTAGCCCAATACCTGTATTTCCGCTCGTAGGCTCAATAATCGTATCAATACCTGGCTTAATTAACCCCTGTTCCTCAGCTGCTTCAATCATCGCTAAAGCGATTCGGTCCTTAACGCTACTGCCAGGATTAAAATATTCAAGCTTTAAATATACCTCTGCACTGTTTTCATCTACTAATCTGTTTAGCTTAACAATTGGTGTTTGGCCGACTAAATCGGCTACTGAATTTGCAACACGAACCATAAAGGGCACCTCTATTCCGAGTATTTTTATTGGATTTATATAGAATTTACCAGTTTTATACTTGTTTTGTCAATCATTTTGAATGGAGAAATTTATGAACTTTTCGGGATAAAAGAAAAACACAGAAATGCTCCTGTGCTTTTAGTTTGCTTTATTATTGCTGCCATAAAACCAGTCCACCTTTGCTTCATCCCAAAAGGTAGCGGCAGAAGCAGGTGATTTCATTTGCTCGAGAGCAATTTGCCGGCGAATTTCTTCTTTAACTTCATCGTAAGAATAATTTTTCCCGTTAATTTTCCCTTCGAGTTTTAAAAGTGCGTACCCTTGCTCCACCTTAAGTGGTTTACTGTATGTACCCTTTTTCAGCTTCTTTGCAGTTTCAATATAGGGCTTAGGGTAACGCTCATCTTCTTCACTAATATACCCAATATCCCCACCTTCATTAGCTGAAAACTCTTCAATAGAACGTTCCATTGCTAAGGCAGAAAAACTTGAACCTTGAGACAGTTCCTTTGATGCCTTCTCTGCCTCTTTTTTTGTTTTTACAATAATATGTGATATATGATAGAAAGTTGGAACATTGAAAAGGCTTTTATTTTTTGCATAATAGCTTTTTAATTCTTTATTCGATACGACAACGTCTTTGGTCAAAAGTTCTTCTAAAAGAAGGCTAGCACGAATTTGTTCCTTCCACTTTTTCTCATTCTTGATGCTTTTTTGGCTAAAAGAATGATTAGTGGTTTGCAGCATTCTGAATTCCCGTTCAACCTCTTGATCAGATATTTTTATCTTATATTTTGCTGCCATTTCTTCAATAACCCTTTGATCTATCATTTCCTTTAAAACATCTTTTCCATACCTTGCTTCTAGTTCATTAAGCCAATCCTGTCTTGAGATCGTCACTTTCCCTACCGTTGCTATGGCCTCTTCATTGGCCAATACTCCAGATGCTTTATTCACCTTCGATAGGAAAAAGACGAGAGTCAGGCAATTCAGCATAATAAGGGCAGCAATAACCATCCAAAGCTGCTTTTTCCCCAAATTTCTCTCCCCCATTAAGAAAAGCGCAAGCGCCTGTTTAGCGGCCTAAGGACTGGAGTGCTTCCACTGAGATAAATGAAAACTCGCCGACTGGCAAGCAGTAAGGCGCTGACAGAGGCGAAGTTGAATTATGCGTTCAGAATTTAGGAAATAAACTCTGATTAGCTAAAGAAAACATGGAGAACGATAGCAATCCAATGTTCATTTATCTTAGGGAGAAGCGTGAAGTACACGAGCCGCTAGGCACTGAAGCTAGACAATAACTTTTCTAATCTTCTATAAAAGCTTATTTGGTAGCCTTTTTAAGCTCCTCTAATTCTTCCTTCGAAAAGAGGTATTTTTCATTACAGAAGTGGCAATGAGCCTCAGCCTGGCCGTCTTCTTCAATCATCGCATTTATTTCCGCAGTCCCTAAGCTCGCAATAGCATTAGCGAAGCGGTCCTTTGAACAATTACATTGGAATTGAACCGGCAAAGTTTCTAACACCTTCACTTGCTCTTTTCCAAAAAGCTCTTCTAGGATTTGCTCAGGTACTAGCCCTCGTTCAATTAATTTCGAAATAGGCTCAATCGTTTTTAACCGTTCCTCTAGTTTCGAAATAATTGGATCTGGAGTTCCAGGCATCAATTGAAAAATAAATCCTCCTGCAGCTAAAATAGTATCGTCCGGATTAACCAAAACCCCAACACCAACCGATGAAGGTACCTGTTCAGACGTTGCAAAATAATAAGTAAAGTCCTCTCCTAATTCTCCTGATACAAGTGGAACCTGACCGGAAAAAAAGTCGCGGAGTCCTATATCCTTGACGACAGCTAACATACCGTCCGTTCCAACAGCGCGGCGAACGTCGAGCTTACCATGCTCGGTTGATTCAAAATCAACCTCAGGATTTGTTACATAGCCGCGAACGTCCCCTTTCGCATTACTGTCAACCACAATTGGACCAAGCGGACCGCCGCCATTGATTTTTATCGTTAGTTTATCTTCACCCTTAAGCATGGCACCCATCATGACCCCTGCGGTCATCGCGCGGCCAAGCGCGGCTGAAGCCGTCCGCCATGTTTGATGACGGCGCTGCGCCTCACTAACTGTTTCCGTTGTGCGAACAGCGTATGCTCGAATATTACCATCAAAGGCTAGTGCCTTAACAAGATAATCCTTCATTGTAAAACCCCCTTCCAAAAAGCAAAGAAATATAAATTTTGACTTCGAGAATTGTCCAGCTCCATAAGAATAAGCTTCGGAAGCGATACCTCGCACGAAGGAAAAGCGTTAGCTTTTTCGAGGAGCGCCCAGCGGCTAGTGTACTTCGCGCTTCTCCCTACGATAAGTCAACATCGGATCGCTTCGCTCTCCGTGTTTCCTTTAGCTAATCAGAATTTATTCCCTAAATTCTGAACGCATAAATTCAACTAAGCCTCTGTCTTCGCCTAACGGCTTGCCAGTCGGCAAGTTTACATTTATCTCAGTCAAAGCGCTCCAGTCCATACGCCGCTAATCGGGCGCTTCCGCTTTTCTTACTAGGTTATCCTATATTTCGTTTATAGATAAGCTGTAATCCTTTTAAAGTTAAAAATGGGTCAACTACATCAATGATCGTCGATTCTTGAGCAATTAATGGGGCTAGCCCTCCCGTCGCAATCACGGTTGGGTTCTTATCGCTTTGCTCCATCATCCGTTTGACAATTCCCTCTACTTGTCCAACATACCCATAGACAATACCGGCTTGCATGGCTGCCACTGTATTTTTCCCAATTACCCCTTCAGGGCGGGTAATTTCAATTCGCGGTAATTTGGCCGCTCTCGAATAAAGGGCCTCTGTCGAGATACCAACACCAGGAGCTATCGCACCACCTAAATATTGACGTTCCTCATTCACATAACAATAAGTGGTTGCTGTTCCGAAATCGACTATAATTAGGGGGCTTCCATACTCATGAATGGCAGCAACTGCATTGACAATTCGGTCAGCACCAACCTCCCTAGGGTTTTCATATTTAATATTCAGGCCTGTTTTTATTCCTGGTCCAACAATGAGCGGCTTAACATGGAAATATTTTTGGCACATTCTTTCTAGTGCGAACATGATTGGAGGAACAACTGATGAAATAATAATCCCGTCAATATCGGAGAAATTGAGGCCGGAGTGATCAAACAAAGCCTTAATATTCATTCCAAACTCATCTTCAGTGCGGTTTCGATTCGTTTCAACCCGCCAATGGTATTTAAGTTCATCCCCATCATAAACGCCCAGAACAATATTTGTATTACCCACATCAAATACGAAAATCAAATCTATCACTCACTTTTCGGATTTTTCTTTTTTAACATGCCAACATCATACCATAAATCGTATAGGCGTGAAAAAAAGAGTGCTTCAGGGGAAGCACTCAATCACAAATTACTTATAATCAATTTCGTCAGGAGGGGTTTCCAAAAAGGATTTTTCCTCTTTTACGACCTCTTCCTTTTTCGTACCAATGTTTACTTTCACATCTTCTGCCTTTTTTGGTTCAATCTTCACAGCTTCTAAGCTGATAGATGGATCCGGCATATGACCATGATCAACTAAATATCTTATTTGCTCAGCATTAAGAGTTTCCACTTCAAGAAGGGTTTTCGCAATAAGATCTAATTTAGTGCGATTTTCAGTGAGAATCTGTCTTGCTCTTTCATAAGAATCTTTGATAATGCGTTGAATTTCAAGGTCAATTTCATAAGCAATTGCATCTGAATAATTTTGTTCATTATGAATATCACGACCAAGGAAAACCTGACCACCTGATCCCTGACCAAACTGAAGTGGACCAAGCTTATCACTCATGCCATATTCAGTCACCATCTTACGAGCAATTCCTGTCGCACGCTGGAAGTCATTATGGGCACCAGTACTTACTTCACCAAAAACAATTTCTTCAGCTACACGGCCGCCCAATAATCCAACAATTTTATCAAGCAATTCCGGCTTGGTCATAAAATAACGATCTTCTCTCGGAAGCATCACAGCATAGCCGCCGGCTTGACCACGCGGTACAATCGTTACCTTGTGAACCATATCGGCTTCATCGAGCACCAAACCAATAACGGTATGACCGCCTTCATGAAAGGCAACAATATTACGCTCTTTTTCCGAAATGACGCGGCTCTTTTTCGCTGGTCCAGCAATAACACGGTCGGTTGCTTCATCAATATCAGTCATATCGACCTTCTTCTTATTTTGACGGGCTGCCACTAGGGCCGCTTCATTTAATAAGTTTTCTAGGTCTGCACCGGAAAAGCCCGGTGTACGCATAGCCACATTTTTTAAATTTACAGATTCATCTAATGGCTTATTACGGGCATGGACTCGAAGAACTGCCTCACGTCCAGTTACATCTGGGCGGTCAACGGTAATTTGACGGTCGAAACGTCCCGGACGAAGAAGTGCAGGGTCGAGAATATCCGGACGATTGGTTGCCGCAACAATAATAATCCCTTCGTTTGCACCGAATCCATCCATTTCAACTAGCAATTGGTTCAAGGTTTGTTCGCGCTCATCGTGACCGCCGCCCAAACCTGCACCACGCTGTCGCCCTACAGCGTCAATCTCATCGATAAAAATGATACATGGCGCGTTTTTCTTTGCATTTTCAAATAAATCACGGACACGGGATGCTCCGACCCCAACAAACATTTCAACGAAGTCAGAACCACTGATGGAGAAGAACGGAACACCCGCCTCACCGGCAACCGCACGGGCAAGTAATGTTTTACCTGTCCCTGGAGGTCCGACAAGAAGGACACCTTTTGGAATCCGTGCTCCTAGTTCAGCAAATTTACGTGGGTCTTTAAGGAACTCCACGACCTCAACTAATTCAGCTTTTTCCTCATCTGCACCTGCAACGTCTTTAAAACGAACCTTTTTCTTATCATCGTTATATAGCTTTGCTTTCGATTTACCAAAGTTCATGACACGGCTGCCGCCGCCTTGAGCTTGGTTTAATAAGAAGAAAAATAAAATAAAGATAATCACGAACGGAATAATTGATGTAAAAAAGGTAACCCAGCCACTAGTTTCCTTTGCCGGCATCACTTCCACTTTTGAATCTGACTTATCAATACGATCCAAAATCTTTTCGCTGTTAGGAATATAGGTTATAAACTTTTTATTTTTCGCTTGAAGCTCACCACGAACTTCATAAACCCCTCGTTCAGGCTGCATCGAAAATGTTTTTACTTCACCACTATCTAATTGCTGAACGAACTTATCATATGAAATATGATCGGTCGGTTCATTGCTTCCATTAAAGAAGCTCACTACGCCAATAATGACTAAAAATATCAATAAATAAAAGATGGTATTACGGAAAATCCGATTCATCTCTTACCTCCTCCCGCGGGTAAAAACTATCTTAAATAGTATCATAGAAAATCTTACTAATTCAAGGAATTGCTCTCAATTAAATGGGTCTAGATTTCCAAAACTATTTGAACTTCCACCCGGCAATTACTTATTACCTATTACCTATTGCTTATTGCTATATACTTCTGGTTTTAATACACCAATATATGGAAGGTTTCGGTATTTTTCGATGTAATCCAAACCATAACCGACAACAAACTCATCTGGAACAATAAATCCAACATAATCTGCTTTAATCGCACTTTTTCTTCCCGTAGGTTTATCAAGTAAAGTGACAATCTTGATAGACTTTGCTTTCCGGTAACGGAATAAATCAACCAAATAACTGAGCGTCAGGCCGCTATCGATGATATCCTCGATAATTAAAATATCCCTGCCTTCCACAGAAGTATCTAAATCCTTTAGGATTTTTACTTCTCCAGATGATACCATTGCATTACCATAGCTTGAAACATCCATAAAATCCATTTCAAGATAGCAATCCATTCGTTTTAATAAATCACCCATAAAAGGCATTGCACCTTTTAAAACACCAATTGCCAGCGGGTATCGGTCTTTATACTCTTCCGTTAACTCTGCCGCTAACGCTTTTATCTTCTCTTGAATTTCCTCTTCTGATACTAACACCTTTTCAATATCCTGTTTCATCATAAATGCGCCCCCTAGAAGATTGTTACTTATCATATGTGAGTAGTATATATCGTTTTGCCGTGTAATCTATACCTTCAAAAGAAGATTTTTTTAAACCTGGTAACCAAATAATACAATCTTCTTTATCCGTTATGACTGGCCATGTTTCTCGGTCTTGAATGGGAACCTTCTGATCAATAAAAATATCCTTTAACTTTTTCGACCCTCGCATCCCTTTTAGTGTCATTCGATCGCCCTTTTTCCTTGTTCGAACTACAATTGGTAAGTGAATACTTTCAACTTTAAACAAGGCTGTGTATTGATTTGTCTTAGGAAGTTCTCCATCTGAATAATCGATACGAATACTCCCACCATTTGGCAGCACTATTTCCCCCGGCTCTTTTATTTCATAAAGATAGGCTTCAGCCTTAGTTACTTGTAACTGGAAAGATAGGTGATAATAGGAGCGAATTACTTTTAATCCATTAGGAAAATCAAGTTTACCTGAAGGCTCCTGATGATGGATTAAGAAAAAAACTTGATCGATATGTATAGCAGAAAGTGAAGCTGGTTTTTCATTGTAAAGATAGTTTAATATTAGTTGAATCCCTCTCCTTTGTAAAGGTAAAGGCACTCGAAGAAATCTTTTAATGTCAATAGTAATTTTGCCCTCTTCTTTGGCGGTGATTACTGGATTTATTTCCTTTTCAGTTAATTCCAGTAGAAATAGCTCATCGGATTGGATTTCTTCACTGAACCGCTGAAAATGTTCGTGAACATGATGATTTTCTGTCTTTAAAAAAGGAAGAACTTGTTTACGAATTCGATTTCTACTATAAATTCCCTTTTCATTGCTTGGGTCTATCCTGGGAGTCAGACTGTGGTTTTGACAATACTGCTGAATCTCATCCTTCGTTAAACCTAAGAAGGGGCGAAATAGGGTACCTTGATTAAAAGGTCGTGAGAATGGAATTCCTGCTCTAGCCTTTCCACTGCTTCCTCTTGTTAACCGCATCAGGATGGTCTCAACTTGATCATCTCCATGATGGCCAAGAGCTAAATAAGAGCAATCATATCTCTCCATTATTTCCGCGTAAAAATGATATCGGACTTCTCTTGCGGCGATTTGCGAACTTTTTCCTGTAATGCCCATTAATTCTGTAACGTTTACTCTTGTCATTTCAAAAGGAATATCGTATTGTTCACACATCCTTTTGACGAACATGGCATCCTCGTATGACTCCTGACCACGAAACATATGATCAACATGGGCAACAATAATAGAAAGGTTCCGCTTATCCTTTATTCCTTGAAGGTAGTGGAGAAGAGCTAAAGAATCCGGTCCACCTGATACACCAACAACAATTTTCTTATTATTAAGCTCGAATGAGTGTCGGTTAAGTAATGCCTCAACCTTGGATTCCAACATATGATTGCACTCTTTCTAAATCAAAATTTTTCTGGTTTATTCTTTGAAAATGATCAACATTAACGACTAGTGGTTATTGAACTTCACTAAACAGGCGTTTCTGTTTCTATTTAGCTTACCACTAACGATAATTAACTATCAAAACTTAGGCATTACAATCGAATTAGAAATTTTTTCATGTATATTATTATCTCCTTTTATATACGAACTAAGTAATAAATAGTTACACACATTAAAGTAATTTATTAAATGTGTACCAGGCATATAAAATACCAAGAACGACAGCTATCAGTAAAAATTCCTTCCAGCCCCTCTTTTTTCTCTTCTTTCGATAGGTTTGCCTTGTCATTGGCTGACTTGCCTTTGCTTTTTTTACTGAATTTTGACTGGATGCATGACTTGTCGCTTTGGTTGGTGGTAATGGAGGGTCTGAAATCCTTTTATCAACCATTTGATCTAGTAAATCTGCTCTCATTTGCTTTGCATTCGTGTAATGCCCCTGCAACGCTTTTAATATTACTTTTTCAAATCTTAGCAGTTCTGATTTTTGTTGAATCGCTTCTCTAAGCTGTGAGACACCTCCTGTTGTTTTGGTAAATCTTTTTGGATAAGCTGTGCTGATCATAATCATTGCTGCTGCAAATAAATCATAAGACGGCTCCGCTCTCCTGGAACCTAAGCCCCAATAGCCTCGGTCATAAAATTCAGTGAATTCCTTAATAGCCCTGCCTTGAATCGTTGTACCGCCCACATCAATGCATCGTATTTTAGGCGGAGGGCCTGTAACAATTAAGTTCTCCGGTTTTAAATCACCAAATACCCAGCCATTTTCATGGAGTTTATCTAAATCGCTCAGCAACTGTAAAAATAAGACTGTCGTCCATGATCTACCCTTTTTCTGTAAAAAAGACAGGAAATCGGGTCCTTGAATATATTCCATGACATAAAAAGAAATAGTTCCCCGATTACTTTTCCAATCGTCGACATCAAGCAAAGAAGGTCCGAGGGGAGACCCCTGGACCTTTGCAAAGGATTTTAAAACATTTACCTCAGAGGTGATAGACATCCCATTATCACTCATTTTCAAAGCCACTTGAGTATTTTTGTGCTTTGCAAGGTAGACCACCCCGTTTGCTCCAAAACCAAGTTCCTTGATAACCGTATATTTATTTGCATGCCATTTCCCTGAAATGATTGTCCCGGGACCTACTTTACATTGACTCTTCAAAGTATGATTCATCATCACGTGAAAGCAGGCTCCTTAATGATTGTTTTTGATTGAAGGAAGATAAGGCTGTCCGTAATGCCGGACCGGTCGGTGTAATCCCTCCGATAGACAGCTGGGAAAAGACATTTGTCAAAGATTGTAGCTTTGGTGTCCAATCCAGCAATTTTTCGACATCATTCTTTTTCCCGGGAAATACATAAACAGAAAATTGATTTTCACCGGTTCGGGCATTTAGGCTAAGCGATAGGTCAAGAAGGGCTTCCTTTACTGTCGGAAGCTTATGTTTCATACTTGCGCTTGTATCGACAAGAATCAACACTTCTAATTCGACAGTTTCTCCTAATTCATCAACGACCTCCATGACCTCACCCCGTTTTTCAGGCGGCAGGTCCTCCATCGTTTGCGAACGTCCCAGTATTTGCTGCAATTGACTATTCACGACACCTTGAATCGTTTGATTCATCGCTTTACGGGTTACCATTTGCACAGTATGTGAAAGCTGCTGGGCATAGACTATCTGACTGACACCTCCACCTGATAAGGCAATTCCTTCAATTTCAGTCATTCCCTTTTCATCAATCACATCCTGTTCCATGACGCCAATGACATTGACCGTAATTCCCTGCTCCTTCGCAAGGGCAGCCATGGCAATTGGATCGTCTCCTTGATTTGAACAACCATCTGTTATTAATAAGATTTGGCGAATCTTCCCTGTATACATAATCTTCCCCTCCACTTAGCGTATTGATACCATTTTCGACGGGATAAAGGTGATTTATACATATTTATCGAGAAGTCTGCCTAAAATAAGTGGTTAAGCCTGTCGTTTTAATTTGCTGACAGGAATGCTGGCCCATTTCGGTGTATTATGCTTTATTTTGGCCACCGTAACGGTCATATCATCATCAATAATATCCGCCTTAGAACGAATAACCTCCTCTAAAATTAAATCGGCTATCGCCTGTGGATCGTCTGTTTCTAATTCCAGCAGTTTTCGTTTCATCCATAAATCGGAATTTTCCACATGCTTTGGCCCCTCAAACACACCATCGCTCATCATGACTAACAAATCACCAGCTTTTAATTGCTCACTGACGACATCGACTTCCAACTCTTGGAGAATGCCCATCGGCAGATTACTAGCCTGGATTTTAATAATTTTTTTGCCTCTTTTAATAAAACTTGGTGTCGAACCAATTTTCAAAAATTTTGCTGAGGCATTTTTCAAGTCAATCATCGCTAAATCCAGGGTAGAAAAAATTTCATCTGTTGTCCGTAATGAAAGGATGGAATTAATTGATTTTATCGCCACCTTCTCTTCAATTCCTGATTGTAATATTTTTTGTAGCAGCTGCAGTGTTTCTTTACTCTCATAATGGGCTCTTTCACCATTTCCCATGCCATCACTAATCGCTATCGCATACTTGCCTAAACCGAGCTCTATGGTTGAAAAGCTGTCACCAGATACTAACCCACCATCCTTGGCAGCATGTGCCACCCCTGTTTCCACAGTAAAGGCCTTTGACGACCTGAATGTCACATGACAAAACCCATTAGGATAGGTAGCACATTCCTCCTTATTAACGACGATTGTTTCTCCCAGTATATCCGAAACACAAGGTGCAATTAATTTCTCACACTCTCCATACCCATTACAAAATGGAATGGACATTTCGATATCCACATTCCCTTGGTCCAAACTATAAATTTCTACCTGTTCAATATGAATCCCAAAGCCCTGAAGCGCTTCCATAATTTGTTCTTCCTGCTTGTGATGATTTTCCCTTTCGCGCTGAATCTCCTTTGCGAAATTTTCCATAACTTCAGAAACACCTAATAATTGTTCAGCAACCAGCCTGCGGCTCTCCTGAACCTGTTTCTTTAATTTTTGATTGGCTTGAAAAAAGGTTAATTCCTGGCCAATCGTCTTATATACTTTTTTAGAACGGGTACAGAGCTTATCCCATTCTCTTGCAAGCTTTGGAGAAACATTCCCATCATTTTGATCCATTTCATGAATAATTTCTTCCATATAGGCATAGGTTGTATTAAAATTCTTTGCCCAACATTGTTCATTTTTGAAGCATGTTTGACATGTCTTTTCCGTTACATTGCTCATAAAGAGATCCATTTCCCGATGGTCTTTCTCTTCGTCCGGAAGTACTTCCATTTGGGTAAAACTTTTTGAAAGGGCATGGAACACATTTGAAAATTGTGACACCCGTTGTGCTGTTACATCACGCATTTTCCTCATATATTTTTGCTGCTCGGCCGTGTATTCCGGTGTACCTGGAATATATTTTGCTAATCTGGAAGTAAACGTTTGTGGTGTAAGCAGAAATAAAAATACTGCAGCCGTTGTTTCTAACACCGTCAGTAATAAGGAGCCGCCGCCTTCGCCATACATGCCGATGAGAAGGGTGGCAATGAATAGTCCAATCGAAACGCCGATTTTTTTCCCTTCCTTTAGTAAACCGCCGAGAACACCCGAAAAAGCTAATAAGCTCATGTGAGAAAAGCTCGAAACACTGGCCAAACTAAATATTAGCCCGGTCACTACACCTACTGTTGAACCAACCGTTGCACCGGCAATAAATGAAAATACCAATACTAGATAGCGGGACATGATATGTTCAAGCGACAAATCATAAATCTTCCAGCCAATCGTTCCTGTCATAATCGAGGCAAGCATGATAATTAAGCAGACGATTTCTTCTGTTTTTAACAACTGCCTCCTTTTATTCAAGGTTAATAATGGAATGCTTTGCAAAAAAATGAGTGTCAATATAAAAGCCAGACTTGCTTGTACACCGATCATCATTAAATCATACATCGTCAATTGCTGTGATAGGATGAATGATTCGCCCAATTTTCCAATTCCCAAAATAATGCCGACATAAAAAGGCAAGGCTCTCAATTCATTTGTCAGCCACTTTTGACTGATTCGAAAAATAACTAAGAAGAAGATAGTGACTATGAAAGTAAAAGTTGCATTTGCGATTGACAAGGTTGCAGCACCGACAATGAGTCCGATTAGAGCAAGCGGTGCCCGGTCACGTTTTATAATATAAACGGAGGCGAAAAACGGGAGACAAAACGGGGTAAGCTTCGCTAAAATTAAGGCTCGCCCAAGCAAAAAGCCCACCAATAATAAGAGGTAACCCTTTTTTATAAAAAAGGATTCGAGCATTTGGTAAAACTTCCTCAGCCCACTCTCCAAATTCCATTTTGATGAACGAAGGCTGACTTCTCCGACCGGTTCTATGAAACTTGCGTTTACCTTTTCCATAAATCACACTCCCTATTCTTTCATCGTTGCCCACTATTATAGAATTAATAGAATTAAAAGTTTGTCAAATCAGTGAACAAGATAAATAAATCGTTCGACGGTTTTCACTATAATCATTCAAATAACATTACCTATCTTGACTCCTGTCGTAATAGGGTGATTCATTTTTACGGCGCTCCGCCCCTTTTTCCATATAAAACAAAAAAGGCAGGTCATATAGACCTGCCTTTGTTTATAAGATATTAAGTGAAACCTGCCTTATCCGATTAAAAGCGAGCAGCAAGTTAACCCCGTCTAGCTCCTCTTCCTCCGCGCTTGGACTCCGTATGACGCTTTAAGGAAGATAAACGATCCTCACTATCTTTTAGGAATTTTGCCATTTTTGTTTCAAAATTTTCTGGTCTTGCATTATTACGATCGTTTGCTCTGCCTTGACGAGGTCGTTGCGAGTGTGAGTGCGAATGTTGTTTTCTTTCTGGCTCTGGTCGATCCTTTGCCTTTTTAATCGATAGGCCTATTTTCCCATCTTTCTCAACATTGATGACTTTTACCTCAACTTGATCGCCAACTTTAAGATGGTCGTTGATATCTTTTACATAGTTATCAGCAACCTCACTGATGTGTACGAGTCCTGTTGAGCCATCAGGCAACTCCACAAACGCTCCGAAATTTGTAATCCCTGTTACCTTTCCTTGTAACTTGCTGCCTACTTCAATTGACATAAAAAGAATGTTCCTCCTTAAAATGATAAAAAATCAATCTTACTATATATTATACAGAAAGTAAAAATTCAGTGTCAATAAGACGCCTCATTGGTTCATTTTTCCTTCTTTTCTTTAGGGATATTAAAGATAATTTCATTTTTTTCTGAGAAAAAGTACTCTTTTCTGGCCAATTTGGCAATGTAATCATCATCATTTAACTTTATTATATCCTCTTTCAGAATATCCTGCTGCTTTTTTAGTTCCGTCAGTTCTCCAGCAAGCTGCTTCTTTTGCGCAATTTTTGCATCAAGTTTGGTGGTTTGGGAAAGATAACTGGAAATCATCAGATACGATAGTAAGCTCGCAAATACCAAAAATAGCGAGAGCCGCCTTATTAATAATTTCCTTTTTCTAGCTGATGCTATTTCCGCATATTCCTGCTGCTCGACATAACTTGTCTGGATTTTTGACACATTTTTTTTTCGTTCCGCTCCCAATTCCCGTTAACCTCCTCACTCTTTTCTCTTTTTCCATCTATCAATTAACTTACTAATATAATTCCTGATTTTCTTAAAATTTCCTGCTGCTCTATTATATAACTTCTCGACGGTTTTTTTAAGACCTTTCGGCAAAAGTTTCCATAAAATTAATAATATTTTTTGCAATGGTATTAAAAATACTTTTAGTATAAAGAATAAAACCTTTAAAGCAAAGTTGACAAGGGTCTTAAGTCCCCTGCCAAGTACAAGAATGATGGCTATCACTAGATGAATAAGACCACGTACGGGTTTATAAACCAGGAGATGAAAGGTTTTCTTCATAAATCTCGAAATGGAAATTATCGTATTAATTACCATATCAAGCAAACTCTGATAGATCCCTTTTAACAAGCTCTGATAGGCTGCAAACCCGCAAATAAGCGCGATAAAGATATAAAATCTCAATTCCCCATTATTAACCGTATATAAGGTGTAAAAAATTAGCAAAGCTTGGATGATCCAAAATAACAAATCATTTAGGAAGACAATCCACATTTTTCGTTTCGGCCGATTTAAAAAACGTTGATACGTATCAAACATGACGCCAAACAATGACCCCATTCCTATCATAGAAAGCATGGTAAGAAATTGCGTCGATAGGGTCATCGGAATAACTTGCTAAAGAAGCCTTTAGCTTTCTCCCCATGCTGCTCATCTAAGTAGACTAAATCGAAAATCTTACCCTTGATGGAAACGATGCCTTTTTCAACATCTAGATTCTTCATTTGCAGATTTTGTCCTTTGATTGCCAAAAATCCCATCGAAGTTTCCAATAAGAATTCCTCATTATCAAAGCTTTCTACTTGCTTCACCCCGGTAATATCAAGTAGCTTTCTTCCTCTCATGATGACATCATGATCTGGAACACTGCTTTTCGGTGGATTGTTCTCATAGTAGTGGCTCATCCTTCATCCCTCACAATCATTTGTACAACCTTTTTGTAAAATGTATGTGAAAGACGTCTGAAATAGAACAAAAAGCGAAAAGCGCAAGCGCCTTCGGAACAAGCACAGCTTGTTCCTGCAAGGATTAATCTATGGAGCTTTCCTTAGTGCTCAGGCGCTGAAGCTAGACACAGACTCCGTTTAGTCTGTTGGGTTTTCCACTGAACCAAGTCTCTCTTCCTTCAAAATGGTATACATCTCTGCCGCTTCCTCTTTACGAGACATTTCTTGAATCCGGTCAATTCTTGCGGTCACCTTTCTTTGCCCGAGTCGAATTGTTAATTCATCGCCCACTTTTACAGTCGAACTGGCCTTTGCCTCTTTTCCATTAATTTCAATCCTGCCCTGATCTGATACTTCTTTGGCTAGTGTTCTCCGCTTAATTAATCTTGAAACCTTTAGAAATTTATCTAAACGCATAAGAAATTCCCCTCTTTTCTATAGTCCTGTTAATTTTGCCTCGTCCCAGTACTTATCGAGTTCTTCCAGCGTATAGTCTTCAAACTGCCTGCCGCTTGCCTTCACCTTATCCTCGATATATTGAAACCGCCGTGTGAATTTTTCATTTGTTTCATAGAGCGCTTCTTCCGGATGAATCTTCAAGAATCTCGCCACATTGACAAAGGCAAATAATAAATCACCAAATTCTTTTTTAGCACGCATGAAGCCCTCTGTAGTTCCATCCAATTCATCGACAAATTCATCTAGCTCTTCCTTCACTTTCGTCAATGCAGGGGTAATCTCCTGCCAGTCAAAGCCAACCTTTGCCGCTTTCTTTTGTAATTCATAGGCCCTTAACAAATTCGGTAACGATTTTGACACTCCCTCAAGTAAAGAGGACGATGCTTCAGCAGCCTTTTCCTGTTTCTTAATTTCCTGCCAGTTTATCAAGACTTCTTCGCTATTGGCCGCATGAGCATTTCCAAATACATGCGGATGCCTGCGAATCATTTTGGCTGACAATCCTTCGATGACATCATCAATGGAAAAATACCCTTCATCCTCGCCAATTTGCGCATGAAGTATGACCTGGAGCAAGACATCTCCAAGCTCTTCGATTAAGTGATCAATATCTTCATTATCAATCGCGTCAATGACTTCATAGGTTTCTTCAATTAAGTACCTTTTTAACGACTCGTGGGTTTGCTCCTTATCCCACGGGCAGCCGTTTGGACCTCTTAATTCGGCAATAATCGTGCGTAGCTTAGAGAAATTTTTCAATAAAATTTGTTCTTCTGTCACTGGCGGGACATAAACCGATGTGAGGTTATTGATTGAAACATTGCGGTCCAGCTCAAACAAAGGCAATTTTTCGATGTGCTCTTGTTTACTTCCCGCAGCCGTGACGATATACACCTGATAATCATCTGGCAGTTTTTCCATTAAGGTTAGCTTTACATTCGAGGCTACGAATTGGTCGTATACCTGGCTAATAATTATATGCTGGTCTACTTGCAGCTTGGAGGCTGATAGTGCTGTGCCATCGAGCAGTTGAAACCCTTCCACAGGATCGATTTTTAATGAAGCAAAAAGAGGATCCAGGAAGCTCTGACCGCCGCCAATGATGATTTCAATTTCTTCCTTCGGACCATATTCCAAAAGAAGCTGTACGGTCCGCTCGGCAACGAGCGGATGTCCCGGAACAGCATAAATAACAGGTTCAGTTTGTGCCCTTGTCAATAACGTCCTAGCGATTTCCTCATATACTTGCTCAAACTGATCGTATTTTTCATAGATACTGTCAAAGGAGATATAGTTCAATCCTTCTTTTTCCAGTTCAGGAATGACTGGATGTTCTTTTGTCCTTAAAAAAAGCAGACGTGCTTGAAGTAATTTCTTATAAACTCCAACCGGCAGTTGCTCAAGGTCGCCTGCTCCTAACCCAACAATTTCAATTTTTTTGACCATTGGTTAATTCCTGTCCTTTCGCGGTAGTAAATGTATTAGTTTGCTTCCAAATGGGAATAAACTTAGTTCTTCCTCTAGAAACACGTTTCCTCTAATGATGATGACTAAAAATAGCACACCTCCGAGTGAAGCAGCACTTAAGGATTGCAAGGCAGCCCCTAACCGCTCTGACCCAAGCATGTCAATAAAATAATTAGTCAATAATAGATAGCCTTTTAAAAATAGAACCATCGTTATTGCCGCCGTTAATAATATCCATAAAAAACGAATCTTTAACAGCCGAACTGGCATCATCTTTTTAAATTTAATACATAGGAGGATTGTTACCAGCCCCAATGCCAGCAGGGTAGAAACAGCGGCCCCCATTGTTCCTAATAATGGGATGAACACAATATTTAACAAATATTTAATCGGGAATGACACCACCACTGCTAATGCAGGAAAAAACAGACTACCAAGTCCCTGCATTATGGCGATGATGGTTGAAATTATCGAAGTAAATAGAATAACAAAACTAAGAACTCCTAATACCGATGAGCCATTTGCATTCTCAAACAGCATGGTATTGGTAGGCCCGATAATAGCCCACAAGCCTGCAGACGCACCCAGTCCAATGACCACGCTTACCTTAACGGCCACTTGAACTTTGTGATTTAAGAATTCTGGTGTTGCCGCTAATCGAGCGCGGCTAATGAGCGGGACAAGTGTTAACGACATGGAGGTAGCAGCGACTGTCCCCAATTGAATTAGGGGCTGACCGCGGTCAAAGACTCCCTTTAAGCTTTTGGCAATATCTTGTTCCATACCGCTTGATACCAATAAGGCATATAAATTTAGAGAATCCGCTAATTGCATAAATATAATCAGCATTCCGCTTAGACAAATCATCAGCCCTTGAAAAGAGAGTAGCTTAACAATCCGAATGGCTTCCAAAGAGTAATTTTGAAACATTCCCCGCCTTGGGGCGATTACTTTCCATTCTTTACGTATCCATAAAAACATAAACAAAATAAGGCCGGAGATTATACTTCCTGTAATAGAGCCAAACATTGCCCCGCCGCCGACCAGATAGAGGGAATACCCTTTTTGCATGAACAAATAAGATAAAAAGATAATCGTCAAGACACGGATCGTTTGTTCTCCAACTTGTGATAAAGCAGTTGGGACCATGTCGCCAATACCTTGATAATATCCTCTTAAGAGCGAAACAATCGGAAAAGTCAAAAACACAATCGAGACAACTCTTAATAATATCGATAGATGCGGGTCGTTCATCCAACGTGCAATTTGATCGGACCCGGTATAAAGAATAAGAAAACAAAGGAAGCCAACTATCTGTAAATAAACAAAGGATACGAGGAGAAGCAGACGGGGTTTTCCATCGTCCCCTTTTTCCCTTTGCTCCGCATATAGCTTCGAAATCACAACCGGGAAGCCTGTCGTCGACAGGATCATCGCCATCCCATAAAACGGGTATACTTGTTGATAGATATAAAAACCAATATCCCCGACGATGTTTTGAAAAGGGATCCGGTAAAAGGAACTTAATATTTTTGTAATTATCGCCGCAATGGTTAGGATAGCAGCTCCTCTAAACAGTGCCTTCGATTGATTCACGGAATTCATTGAATTCATTACTTCACCCACTAAAATATAAACTCGACAGTTATTATAGCACATAGAAAAGCGGAACCGACGAAGCAAGACAGTTATTAATGTATAAAAAAGTAAAAAAGACAGCATACGCTGCCTTTTTTCGATAGATAAGTTCGATGTACTAGGACTCCATCTGTCTCGCTAAGAACCCTGCAGCTGTTTCCACAGCTTTTTGTTCTACTTCGCCTAATGTTCCTTCTTTAGAGAAAATAATAACTGCACCAATTGGGTCCCCATTTGCAATAATTGGCCCAATGGTATAGGAAGATATCGCTTCCTCGTTTCCATCAACTAAAGCTATATCTCCTTGCTGGGTATGAAGAACCGAGTTACGTTCCTCCATTGACTTTTCAACTAAATCACTGATATTTTTATTTAAATAATCTTTTTTAGAACTGCCGGCAAGGGCAATATACGTATCTCGATCACAGATTAAAACAGGATTACCGAGGCTGTCAAATAGGGCTTCTGCATATTCTTTGGCAAAATCACCTAATTCGCTGATTGGTGAATACTTCTTTAAAATGACTTCCCCGTCACGATCGACAAAAATCTCTAACGGGTCCCCTTCGCGAATACGCAGTGTTCTGCGTATTTCTTTGGGAATGACAACACGACCCAAATCATCAATTCGACGAACTATTCCAGTTGCTTTCATCCAATGTTGCCTCACTTTCATCTGATGATTTTTCAACTTGGTAATGATAATCCTTCCTTTTATTGAATTCATCACCAACTTTGAACTTAGTATCTTTCATCTGGAAAGTTCTATACACAATCGGAATATTTTTTCACAAATATTGAGAAAAAGAAAGGCGGACGCTCACAGCGGAAGCGGCATTATTGTAGAAAAATAACATCTTATTTTCGCTTTTATGTTTCTAATTCACAGGATTTTCCTGCCCTCTCTTAGCTAAAGGGATTCCTTTAATCATTTCAAGGGCCACATGGAGCCATTGTGTAGTCCTATACTCCTTAATACCAATGACTATTTTTAGCCTAGAGCCTTCCATTCCAGGGTTAACATTTCTCCCAAATTGACCGCCAATATGGAAGATTTTACTTCCGTCTATCGTTTTTGTAACCTCGTCACCAACTAAAATGGTTACCTCCTGCTTGACTTGTTTAATCTGATCAACACCATTTTTTAAGGCATAAACCTTCATTTCAGCAATTTGGAATAAGTAAGAAACCTCATCCGGATATTCACCAAAACGTTCAAGCATTTCCGTTTGCAGCTCTTCAATATCCTCCAATGACAATAAACCCCTGAACCGTTTATACATCTCAATCTTCTGATGCCCATCCTTTATGTATGTATCCGGAATATAAGCATCAATCTCAAGATCAATTTCAACTGATTTTTTTATTTCAGTTTCAGCTCCCAGCTTTCCTTTGCGTTCTTCAATCGCTTCCTTCAGCATTTGTGAATAAAGGTCAAAGCCGACGGAATCAATAAACCCGTGCTGCTGGGCTCCTAATAAGTTACCTGCACCCCTTATCGATAAATCACGCATTGCAATCTTAAAGCCCGATCCTAATTCCGTGAACTCTTTAATGGCCTGGAGGCGTTTTTCAGCGACTTCGGTTAACACTTTATCCTTGCGGTACGTGAAATAGGCGTAGGCTACACGATTGGACCTACCAACGCGCCCGCGGAGCTGATAAAGCTGAGAAAGTCCCATTCGGTCCGCATCAAACACAATCAAGGTATTGACATTCGGAATATCAACCCCTGTTTCAATAATGGTCGTACTCACGAGGACATCAAATTCGCCAGCCAAGAAACTTATCATGACCGATTCTAATTCATTTTCCGACATCTGCCCGTGGGCGCACGTCACACGGGCGTCAGGGACAAGCATGGAAATTTCCTCTGCCTTCCGTTCAATATCTTCTACCCTGTTATATAAAAAGTAGACTTGTCCGTCACGGGCAAGTTCCCGTTCGATTGCCTCCCGCACCAGTGATCCATTGTACTCCATTACATAGGTCTGTACAGGAAAGCGATTTTCCGGTGGCGTTTCAATGACCGATAAATCTCTAACACCGAGCATCGACATATGAAGTGTTCTTGGAATCGGTGTTGCCGTCAATGTTAACACATCGACATTGGTTTTTAACTTCTTTATTTTCTCCTTGTGAGTAACACCAAATCTTTGCTCTTCGTCAATAATTAACAGCCCTAAATCACGGTAAACAATATCCTTTGAAAGCAGGCGATGGGTGCCGACCACAATATCGACTGACCCTGCCTTTAAGCCCTTCATTGTTTCTGTCTGTTGCTTTTTGGAACGGAAGCGGCTTAATAGGCCAATATTAATTGGATAATCCTGGAATCGTTCCCTTAATGTTTCGAAATGCTGCTGTGCCAAAATCGTGGTCGGCACAAGGAATGCTACCTGCTTTCCGTCAGCAATCGCTTTGAAGGCAGCCCTAATTGCTACCTCTGTTTTTCCGTAACCAACATCCCCGCACAATAGGCGGTCCATCGGACGTGGTCTTTCCATATCCTTTTTAATTTCATGAATCGAACGAAGCTGATCCACTGTCTCTTGGTAGGCGAACGAGGTTTCAAACTCCCTTTGCATATCCCCGTCTGGCGAATAAGGGTAGCCTACAGCTGCTTCTCGTTCTGCATATAACTTAATTAAATCGTCAGCAATATCTTGAACCGAGGATTCAACCTTCTTCTTTACCTTTTTCCAATCGGTGCCTCCGAGCTTATACACCTTTGGCTCTTTTCCTTCCGAACCAACATATTTCTGAACAAGGTCAATTTGTTCAACAGGCACATACAGTTTATCTGTCCCCTGATAACGGATATGAAGATAATCTTTATGAATTCGATTAATAACAAGCGTTTCGATTCCTAAATACTTACCAATCCCATGATTGACATGAACCACATAATCGCCAATTTTAAGCTCAGAATAACTCTTTATTCGTTCCGCATTGGAAAGCTTTTGCCGGTTAGCAGACTTTTTCACACGTTTATTAAATAATTCTTCCTCGGTGATAACCGCTATTTTCTGGATGGAAAGTTCAAAGCCCGAATGCAGACTGCCCTTCATAATTTGTACTTTACCTGGTAAAAGCTGCTGATTTTCCTTAATAATACTGCCATCAATCTCATAATCCTCGAGGACGCGCTCGAGCTTTTTAACCCGCTCTCCATCTGCTCCTAAAAATAAAATAGAATAATTACCTTTTTTCCACCTGTCGATTTCCGCTTTTAATACATGCATTTGTCCATGGAAGTTTTGCATTTGTTTACAGGAAATATTGATAATATTTTGCGGACTTGTATTGGCGACATGCCGTAAAAACAAGGACATATAAAGGGTCGGGAATTCCTTTTTTTGCAAAAGCGCAGGCAAGTCATGAGAAATGTGTAAATCATGGATGATCTTACCTTCTGCAAGTAAACCGGTATACCATTCTGCCTCCTCTTTAATGAGGGAATCATTCATCTCTTGTACCCTGCTAATTTCATCAATAAACACGAGTCCATTCTTAGGAAGGTAGTCTAGCAAACTAGTAGGCCGGTCGTAGGCTAGTGATAAGTATTTATATACTTGATCAGGCTTTTGACCGTTTTTTAACTGTTCAAGTTCTTGAGCGATATTTTGCGTCAGCAGCATTTTATCTTTATCGTTTTTAAGTTTGCTAAGACTATAAGCTAAGCCGTCTTCAATCTTGCCAATAATCTGGCTATAATCCTCCTCTTCTAGCAGGATTTCTGTTGCTGGTCCAATCAAAATCTCGTTAACCTTTTCTTTGGATCTCTGGTCTTCAAGAGAGAAATAACGGATGGATTCAACTTCCGTGTCAAACAATTCAATTCTCAGCGGGTTTGCTTCCGTAAGAGGGTAAATGTCGATAATTCCGCCCCTGACGCTGAATTCCCCTGGAGTTGAAACCATTTCTGCCCGTACATATCCCATTTTGACAAACGTAGGTAATAGCTTATCACTATCTATTTCTTCCCTTAATTTTATTGACAGCTGATATTGTTTCCATAATGCCTTGGGAGGAATGATTTTCTTTAACCCTGCAATCGGAACAATTAAAACACCAAGGGTTTGCTTACTCCAGTGGTTTAATGCTTCTATTCTTTGAGCCTTTAGTTCAGGACTGGCAATACTTAGCTCAGCAGCAATTAATTCATTTGCCGGGAAAAGAAAAACTTCTTTCTCACTTAATAGATTAACAATATCATCATAAAGTTTTTGTGCTTGTAATAGATTATGGGTTACCAGTATGATGGGCCGTTGTATCTGTTCGTAAATGGAAGCGGTTAGCACCGTTCTAGACGAGCCAGATAAGCCTGCAATCAACTGTTCCTTCAACCCTTCCTCCACTCCTGAAATAACAGAGTGGACATCTTCCTGCTGAAGGAATAAGGACTTTAATCCGTCCAAGAGTTTCTCCTCCTTTCTCAAATTTCATAATAATAGCATTGTTATTGTAGAAAATAATAAATAGAAAAACGCTTTGGAGTTTAATCCAAAACGTAAATGGCGTACACGTCACCATCTATTATGGAAATTCAACTTATTGAAAGAACGAACCTAACATATTAAAGGCGGTGTGAGCAGAGCTGAACTTTACTTATTCTAAGTAAAAATGTTAATTTTTCGCTCAGATTAAATAAAATGATTCGTTATTGCGGCGCTCCGCCCTTTTCCATATAGCTTGTTAATGAATAATGAAATCATATTGATGGTAATCAGGACTCCGTTCTAAAGCCTCCTGACAGTCTTCACAAATGGCCGTGATGTGAATATCTCCGGTTGAGTCATACACAACCATTTCCTGTCTTTCTTGTTCCGTTAGTTTATGAAGACCAAGGGTTTCTGAGTGTATCGAGGCTTTATCAATGGAACCTAGTTTTATACCACAATGGTGACAATGATAATGGATAGCCATGCAATCCCTCCCTAATCTAAGATTCCTTATTAGTATGAACCTTACCGGAGGAACTTATTCAACTAGGTTAACCACTTATCTATAAGCTTGAATCTTACTATTTTCAGTTTTGCTTTATTGTATGAAAGAAATGCTAGTATCATGAACAATTACTGATTGTATTCATTCATTACTTGTAGGAATGGCTTTTCCAACCAGGCTGTGCATGCCTCAGCGCTCTTTCTTACAGCCTCCAGAGTGAAATCCATCTCATCCTTACGAAAACGTCCGAGAACATAATCAGGTACGCTTATGGTCCCTGCTACGGGGCGGTCAATGCCTATCCTAATTCGGTTAAATTGCTGGGTGCCCAGATGAGCCACTGTCGACTTAATCCCGTTATGTCCGCCTGGACTTCCTTTTTGACGAAGCCGGATCTTCCCGACAGGTAGATCAAGGTCATCATAAATAACGAGTAAGTCTTCAAGATCTATTTGATAATAATCCATGACTGCTCTAATCGATTCCCCAGATAAATTCATGTAAGTAAGTGGCTTCAACAACAAAACCTTTTCCCCTTTAAAAAAACCAACCCCATAAAGTCCTTTAAATTTGGACTGGGTGAGCGGTATCGCCAATTGGCTTGATAAGGCATCAATGACTTCAAAGCCAATATTGTGTCTTGTTTGTTCATACTGCTTTCCAGGGTTACCTAAACCAACGATTAATTTCATATTCCCCACCTCTTTCGGTTCAGCCAACCTCTTAAAGATTTTTCTAAACATGGTATGTCTCCCATAGTATAAATTAATTCATCTTGTAATGCGACAAAAGACGTAACCTTAGATAGGTTACGTCCGCTTTTCTATTCTCCAATCGGAGTTGTTTCTCTTCCCTCTTCATTATCAGGATGGCCTTCTTCTTGCTGCTCACCAGCGTTAATCTCCACTTCCTGCCTTGGAGGAAGAATCGAAGCAATAACTTCCCCTTCTTCATGATTAATGGTAAAAGAGCCTTGATAAAGAATATCAGCAATCGATAAGGTTTCCCCCACCAGTAGATTGGTTATATCCACTTCAATTTGCTGCGGAATATTATCTGGGGTAGAAGTAATCGATAGCTGGTGAACTGGCTGCTGCAGAACCCCGCCATCTTTTACTCCAGCAGCGTCGCCAACAAGGACAAGTCTAACATCAACATTGATTTTCGAGGATTTATCTACGGCTAGAAAATCAACATGAAGGATTCCCTTTTTAAAACAATCCTCTTGAAAATCAGTTAGCACTACATCCTGCTTGCTGCCATCAACATCTAGGGAGATGACTCCATTTCTGCCTACAGCCCTTAACGTTTTTGTTAAATCGGCTGAACTAACAAACACAGGTTTACTATTAACTTTTGCACCATAAATAACGGCAGGGATGTTGCCACCATCTCTAATTTTCTTTAACGCGGAATGACGGAATTCCTTCCGCTCCTTTGCTTGTAAAACAGTACTCATATGTTTAGTCACCTTCCTATTTTATTGTCTATATAAAAATGCCCTAAAATAGAAAGGTCTAATCATTTTTTATGATAAGAAAGTAATTTTGACTTTGATCATTGTCCAGCTCTAGCGTCCAGTGGCTAGTGTCCTTCTTAAAATGGACGCTTCCGCTTTTCTATTAATCAAACAAAGTGCTTACAGATTGTTCTTCGTGGACACGAATAATGGCTTCACCGATTAACGGTGCAACCGATAGGTGAATAATTTTATCAGCCTTTTTCTCTTCTGGAAGAGGAATAGAATTGGTAACGACTAATTCTTTTATTTTTGAGTTTTGTATTCTTTCAATTGCCGGTCCGCTTAAGACAGGGTGTGTACAGCATGCATACACTTCACTAGCCCCATTTTCAACCAAAGCGTTGGCTGCAAGAGTAATTGTTCCTGCTGTATCAATGATATCATCGATCAAAATGGCTACTTTTCCTTCAATGTTACCGACGATATTCATGACTTCCGCCACATTCGGTCTTGGACGGCGTTTATCGATAATCGCAATCGGTGCTTTTAAGCGCTCTGCCATTTTCCTCGCTCTTGTTACCCCACCATGATCTGGAGAAACAATCACAATGTCACCATTTAATTCCTTGTTTTTAAAGTACTCTGATAAAATCGGCACGCCCATCAAGTGGTCAATAGGAATATCAAAGAATCCTTGAATTTGTGGTGCATGCAAATCAAGACAAATCACCCTGGTTGCCCCAGCAGTCTCGAGCAGGTTTGCTACTAATTTAGCGGTAATTGGTTCACGGGCACGTGCTTTCCGATCCTGACGCGCATAGCCATAGTAAGGCATAACAATATTAATGGTTTTCGCAGATGCCCTTTTTAAGGCATCAATCATGATTAACAATTCCATAATATTGTCATTTACAGGTAAACTGGTCGATTGAATGACATAGACATCACAGCCACGGATACTTTCTTCAATATTAATTTGGATTTCTCCATCACTAAACTTTGAGACTGAGCATTTTCCGAGTTCCACTCCAATAACCTTTGCAATTTCTTGAGCAAGAGGAATATTTGAGTTTAAACTGAATACCTTTAAGTTCGGATCTAAATATTGATTTGACATGATGGCCCTCCAATTATTTTTGCTTATTTCTTTAAATTAAGCTTCTGTACGTAATTTTCCTTATTGACTTGCTGTGCACGGGCAATGGATAAAGCTTCACTTGGTACATTTTTAGTTATCGTGGAACCGGCAGCCACGTATGCGCCCTTACCAATTGTGACAGGGGCAACTAAATTTGAGTTACAGCCGATAAAGACACCATCTTCAATTTTCGTTAAGTATTTATTTTTGCCGTCGTAATTCACTGTAATTGAACCGCAGCCAATGTTTACATCACTGCCAACCTCAGCATCGCCAATATAGCTTAAATGGGATGCCTTGCTTCCTTTTCCGAAAACAGCTTTCTTGATTTCGACGAAGTTGCCAATTTTCACTTCATCATCAATCGTTGAGTCCGGTCTGATATGGGCAAATGGTCCAATATTGACATGAGCACCAATCGAGCTATTATGGGCCACCGATTGACGAACAACGGTGTCATCGCCAATTTTACATGAATCAATTTCTGTGTTTGGACCAATTTGACAGTCAGAACCGATAATCGTTTTACCTTTTATCATCGTTCCTGGATAGATAACAGTATCCTGTCCAATTTCGACATCCGTTTCAATGTATGTGTTCAGAGGATCAATAATGGTTACCCCATTACGCATATGGGCCTCATTCGTCCGGTTCCGCATGATGCGCTCTGCTTCTGCCAAGGCAACCCGGTCATTTACACCTAGAGTTTCTGCAAAATCAGTGGTTTGGAAAGCTGTGACAACTTCACCCTGTTTTTTAAGGATTTCAATAACATCCGGTAGATAGTATTCGCCCTGAACATTGTCATTCGAAACATTCCTTAAGGCATGAAATAAAGCCTGATTGTCAAAGCAATAAGTACCTGTATTAATTTCATTTATATTCCGTTCACCATCTGTTGCATCCTTATGCTCAACAATTTTCTCTACGAGACCGTTTTCATTGCGAATAATCCGGCCGTACCCTGTTGGGTCATCTATTTTTGCTGTGAGGATTGTTGCTTTTGCCTTTAATTCTTCATGATGTTTAAAAAGGGACTCCATCGTTTCCGCCTTTATTAAAGGGGTATCACCGCAGACAACAATGGTTACGCCCTCTTTGCCATCAAGAATGCTCCCTGCTTGCATGACAGCATGGGCCGTACCCAATTGCTTATCCTGCAAAGCATAAAGACTGCTGTCACCTAATTGGGCTTGCACCTTTTCAGCCCCATGGCCAATAATGGTAACCATTTCCTGAATATGAAGCGATGTTATTTGATCAACAACATGCTGAACCATTGGTTTGCCGCAAACTGAGTGTAATACTTTATACAGCTTAGATTTCATCCGCGTCCCTTGCCCTGCGGCCAAAATCACAGCATAACGATTATGCATGTTCAGTCCTCCAATTTAACCTTTTTATCCATTAAAAATATTAACGTAAATGGGCTCTCTTTTCAAGGAATGAAACATAAGTGTTTTATTTTGTAATATTGAATTTTTTTGAGGAGAACAGCGAAAGGGGGGGTATAGGAGCAGTGACTAGGTCGACACTGTTAATTGTAAACAATAAAAAGAGCCTTACTGGAGAAGAAAGGCCCTAGTTGTTAAAATCCTTAGGAAGCTCCGGCTTCTTCAAATTCTACTTCCAATTCACCTAAGCGGTGGTACTCAGCCAAAACAGCTTCTTGGATTTTACCGCGTGTTCCTGAATTGATTGGATGCGCAATGTCACGAAATTCTCCATCTGGAGTCCGTTTACTTGGCATAGCTACAAATAAACCGTTGTTTCCGTCGATAACACGAATGTCATGAACGACAAATTCATTATCCAATGTGATCGATGCAATCGCTCTCATGCGTCCATCCGTGTTAACCCGGCGTAATCTTACGTCAGTTACTTCCATGTGCTCACACCCTTTTTGTTAGATAAAATGCTAAATAAATAAATTCAACATTTTATTCAGGAATCCTTCTTTATATTCAAAATATTTTAGAAAAATTAGGGCGAAATAGTGAACTTTTGTAAAAAATGGACATTCACTGACAATACAGGAGTTTTGAGCACATATATTGAGATAAAAATCGTCCGTTTACTTCACAAGTGCGACAACTTCAATTTCAACCAAAGCATCTTTCGGCAAACGGGCAACCTCTACACAAGAGCGGGCTGGTTTATGTACATTGAAATATTCACCATACACTTCATTTACCGCAGCAAAATCATTCATGTCTTTAATAAACACAGTTGCCTTTATGACTGTTTCAAAGGCAGCACCCGCTTCACTAAGCACAGCTTGCAAATTTTGAAACACCTGTTGGGTCTGGACTTTAATATCTCCTGTAACCATGGTTCCTTCAGCTGTTAACGGAATTTGTCCAGAACTATAAAATAGGTTATTAACTACAATTCCTTGCGAATAAGGCCCAATAGCAGCCGGTGCTTGATTCGTTTGAATGGCTTTCATGTTACCCCCTCCATTTGTTGAGATAATTTCCCGATTCCACCTTAATCTTCTTCTCTTTCACGTCCACGTCTGACAATTGAACGAGAGATAAATATTCATCCACTAATCGTTCTTGGATTTTTTCAGCCTCTACTAAAACGGCAATCCCCGCGAGATGTGAATTAAATTCCTCCAGCATACTGATCATTCCCATTACCGTTCCGCCAGCCTTCATAAAATCATCAACAATCAAAACGCGAGAATTCTGTTTCATACTCTTTTTCGAAAGAACCATTGTTTGAATTCTTTTTGTTGAACCGGAAACATAATTGATACTTACTGTCGGCCCCTCCGTGACTTTATTATCCCTTCGGACAATTACAACAGGGACATTCAGCTGACTCGCGACCGCATAGGCAAGGGGTATCCCTTTAGTAGCAACGGTCATCACCACATCAATTTTAGCGTCGGCATAGGCGGAAGCAATGATGCGCCCGGCCTTTTGCACAACTTGTGGGTCGCCCAAAATATCAGTTAAATATAAATAGCCTCCAGGTAACAGCCTATCCGCATTGGCAATTAATTCACACAATTCATCGACAAAAGGTTTTGCCTCTTCTTGACTCACCTTAACAAAAAATTTAACACCGCCGGCAGCCCCTGGTACTGTTTGCAATGTGCCTATTCCTCTTTGTTCAAAGGTTTCCTTTACAATAGCTAAGTCTTCACTGATAGAAGACTTGGCAGACGAATAACGCTCAGCAAAAAACGTAAGTGGTACTAACTGGCGAGGATGGTCCAATAAATAATTAGTCATATCAATCAAACGTTCACTGCGGCGAAACTTCATAACCAGCCTCCAAAAAACCGAATATTCTTATTTAATAATAGCATTATTGTTCGTTTTCAATCAAGTGTATGTCGTTCTCCGAGCATCCGGACAGCAAATACCTGATCACAGAATCCTCTTAGTCCATTATAGATGCGGTGCATTCTGGAATCATGCTGAACGATCCCAAAAACAGTTGGGCCGCTGCCGCTCATTAAAACTGCATCTGCTCCAAAACGCTTCATTTGCTCCTTTATTTGCGCCACTTCAGGATGAAGGCTTAAGGTAACATCCTCTAAGACGTTCCCGACCTTCCCGCATACCTTTTGATAGTCGTGATTGTTAATAGCCCCAATCATTCCATTAATGTCAGGATGGTTCATTCCCTTTATATCAAGTCGACGATAAACCTCTGCTGTTGATACTCCGATGAATGGTTTTGCAAGGATAACCCAGCATGTTGGCGGTGCAGGAAGTTCAGTGATGATTTCTCCTCTTCCCTTCGCCAATGCAGTGCCTCCATAAACGCAAAAAGAAACATCCGATCCGATTTCCGAGCCAAGCTCTGCTAATTCATCTAAAGTTAAACCAAGGTCCCAGAGTTTATTTAGCCCTCTTAAGGTGGCGGCAGCATCACTGCTCCCTCCAGCAAGCCCCGCGGCAACGGGAATCGTTTTTTCAATGGCAATCATTACGCCTTTTTTAACTTGAAACCGATCTTTTAAAAGCTGTGCCGCTTGATAGGCTAAGTTTCGCTGATCATCCGGTACGTAGCGATTATGGGAGAGAATATGTATTTTATCGTGATTTAATAAGGTTAGTTCCACCCGGTCTGCCAAATCAATCGTGGTCATAATCATTTCCACCTCATGGAAGCCATCGGAACGTTTATGTAAAACATCTAATGCTAAATTTATCTTGGCCGGTGCCTTGACTAAAAGCTTCACTACGTCCACCTACTTTAGTTAATTCCAAATTCCACATTTTGTCCTATTTTACCACAAAACGATTAATGTAAGACGTGAGATATTATATATCCTAACAAATTTAATATTTTATCATTAGTTTTGTTTAGAAAAAAGCAAAATTTTGGAGATGGAGTTAAATAAAAAGGCCAGCAGGGATAGGAATCCCCAAGCTGGCCTGACTGTGGTAAAGATTTGTTTAAATTTAAATTGGTAGTGCCCTTCTTTAGGACTTAAGACTTCGGCTTCTGATTGACCAGTTGCTCTTCCGCAAGTTCAATAGCACGCTTCACCATATTCCCTGCATCCCTTGCCTTGATGCCGCCCCATCCCTCTTTTTGAACCACATCGTAAAAGCCAAGTTCTTTTGCAAGCTCCTCTTTAAACCTTTCAGACATGATTCCTCTTCTTCTACCCATCTAAACAGCCCCTTTCTTACCACAGTATTCTTAGTATGAGGTAAAAACGGATTTTCATAATAGAGAAATAATCCTTTTAAGATAGCAAAAAGCAGTAAACGTTATGTTTACTGCCTGTCATTGCTTATATACTAGCTTAAAGCCACATGTCCTGCTGCATCATCATAGAATGTAATTTGAACTGTTTCTGTTAATACATCTGCGTAGCTGTAAGAAACACGTTCGAATGAATTTTCATCTTGATCTAACTCAATAACAAAAACAGATGGGTAAGTTTCCGCTAAAACACCGGAACGTTCGATTGTTTTCCTACGTCCTCCGTTTGCTTTCAGCAACAACCTTTTCCCTAAATTTGTGTCGAGAGCCTTTTTAATATCGGCTAAGGTTTTTGGCATTCGGTCCACCTCACTATGTAAAGTATAACACGCTGACATAGTTTTGTCAAACAAAAACATAAATTATATCAGTCCGACAAAAAGATTGTCAATATTTTTTATTCTACTTTTTCATCCAAATTTCAACATTTCTATCGTTACCATATTGGAAGGGGAATATGTATCCCACCAAAAAATAAAAAATAAGCCCTTTTTTACTAAAGGCTTATTCTTCATGTTCCTGGATTGGCCGATAAGGCATGCCAGTTCGTAACACGCCTTTTGTTTCAATCCCCCCTAGCCCTTTATCTCCTGTTAGGGTATTCCGTAACACATCCCAAACGTTAATTCTCTCCATAAACGGGGTAAAGCTGATTTTTGCCACAATATAGACTGGGTCGAGGGCATGAATATTAATCCGTGATGGGGAACTGGCAAAGTTTGCTCCTGCATGAATGAGGGATTCAAAGTGCGATTGGCAGGCTCCTGCAAAGATAACCAGTTGATCTAAATGAGGAATTTTTCTCCTTGCCTCCCTGACGGTTTGAACGAAATGTTTCGAATGGCGATAGGCGTTTATATCTGTCATCTTCCCTTTCGCCTTTGAATAGGCATCATGTCCGGTGATAACAAGAATATCCGGCCGATAGTGATCAATCATTTCTCCTATCTTATTAGGCATTTCCTTTTCATTACAGTGGATGCCCAAAACGGGGATGCCAATTTTTTCATATAGCGTCATACATTTTTTCAAATAAGCTGGATCCCCATCTAAATGAAGGACCTTCCCTGGTATTTGGAAATAATTACTTGGTTTTACATATCCTCCAGTGGCTTCATACTCCTGCCTGGATTTTAATAAATCAACATCCTGTGTAAAAAGTCTTAATGACTGTTCTTCAAGTGTTCTGTATTCTTGCCTCAGCTTTACTCGTTCATTTTGGGTGATCACAACCAAATCAGAATAAGGTGCATCCGCGACAAGGCGGAAATCCTCTCCATATAGAATTGCAAATTTCTGGTCGTTTATTATTCGAATATCGATGACGCGAAATAGAATATCACAGTTATATGATGTTCTTCCGACAATATCGTTTACTTTTATATCCACTGCCGTCACTCCAGTAAGACCAGCATAAAGGCCTTTCAGTTAAAGGTTCTCTCATAGGCTATGCGAGAGGCTTTGTCTGTGTGTGAAAAGAAGGTAAGAAAAAAAGACCTTTACAAAAAGGCCTTAATGGAAGTGGGGATATAATTCATCAGCTAACCGGCCAAATTCTTCTAAGGACAGCGTTTCTCCTCTTCTTGAAGGGTCAATCCCGCTTTGGCTTAAGGCCGTGAGAATTTCTTCCTTCTTCTGTTTCCCGTCAGGAAGTTGGCTAGTTAAATTATTTAGCAGTGTTTTTCTTCTTTGCGCAAAACTTGCTTTAGTGACTTGAAAGAAGAATCCCTCATCCTTTACAGTTACAGCTGGATACTCGCGTTTTGTCAATCTAATAACAGCAGAATCGACATTTGGCTGCGGGACAAACACCGTTTTCGGGACAATCATGACCGTCTCCGCTTCTGTGTAATATTGAATAGCAATCGAAAGAGAGCCATAGTCCTTCGTACCAGGCTTAGCAGAAATGCGATCTGCCACCTCTTTTTGAAGCATACAAACGATACCGCGAATGGGCAGCTTATCCTCCAACAGTTTCATAATGATAGGGGTTGTCACGTAATAGGGTAAATTCGCTACTACCATGACATCCTCGATCCCTTTAAGTTCCTCATCCATCACTTCTTGGACGTTCGCCTCTAACACGTCTTTATGAATAATAGTTACGTTTGAATACGGTGAAAGCGTATCATTCAAAATTGGCAATAATCTCTGATCAATCTCAAAGGCAACTACCTTTTTACTCGTACGGGCAAGCTGTTCAGTGAGGGCACCAATCCCAGGCCCAATTTCAATGGCACCGGAATTCTCATTCAAATTAGCAAAGCTGACAATTTTTTTTAAAATATTGGTATCAATTAAAAAATTTTGACCAAGGCTTTTCTTAAAAGAAAAACCGTATTTCTCTAAAATAGCCCTTGTTCTCACAGGGGTTGCGATATCTTTATTCATTTAGTTCCTCCCGAATGACAACAGAAAGTGCCTCTGCAAATTCTTGTTTACTTATTTGAAACATCATTAGCCGCTTATGCAGTTGTTTACCATTTGTATAGCCAATTTTCAACAGATTGCCAAGCATGATTCTTCGCTCTTTCGCACCCTCGCCACCGATCAGGCCAGCTGTAATTAAATCTTCCTGAGTGATTTCTTCTATTATTGACTCATGCATCAGCTGAGCATCCTTTAGGGCGGCTCGAATCGCTTCAGGGCTGGCGTGTTCAACACCCAGACCTCTGCCGCCTTTAGCAATGGCTTCTTCTTTTGGTATAAAGGCATGCTTACACCCAGGAACACGATTAGCAATCGTCTTTCTGATTTTTTCACCAGGAAAATCAGGGTCTGTAAAAATGATCACACCACGTATTTCCTGAGCCTTTCTTACTTTCTCAATGGTTGCATCATTCACAGCAGACCCGTTTGTTTCAATGGTATCAGCATCAACAGACCTTTTTATCGCTGTTGTATCATCTTTACCCTCAACGACAATTATTTCCTTGATCTTCATATGAAGTGAAATCCTCCGTAATAAAAATAATAAATAATGAAAAATATTTGAAAAATATTTGAAACATTTTTGTAATGTCCATCGTCTATATTATCGTAAGCATTCATACAATTAAGTAAAAATAAATTAAGCAAAATTGAAGTATGTACCCGTTGTTAGTATATAGAAATCTACGGAAAAAGCAAAATGCAGAGGATAATCCTCTGCATTAAGAAAAGCGCAAGCGCCCTGGTCAGCGACGTAAGGGCTGGACTGAACCGACTGAGATAAAGGAAACACGGTGAGCGTTAGCGAACCGATGTTGACTTATCGTAGGGAGGTGAGGGAAGCACTCTAGTCGCTAGGGCGCTGGAGCTGGACAATTCTCAAAGTCGAAAATTTTATACTTTCTTATCTTTTAAGAAAAACGAAAGCTTCCTTTGCTTGGCGTATGGACTAAAGTGCTTCGAATGTGTATTGGAAACACGGAGAGCACAAGCTTTTCCGATATTGACTTATCGTAGAGAAAGCCTGATGTCGTCTAGGCTCTGGACCTGGGCAGTTCTCAAAGTTCAATAATAAAAATTGGGTTATTAATCTAGCTTACTGTAAAATTTTTATTTTCACCTTTTTACGGCCCCAGCGATAAGCATCCGTTTTGGACGGCATGAATAAATCAATGATATTCCCTTTAATCGCTCCGCCAGTGTCAGCTGCTATAGCATATCCATAGCCCTCCACATACACCTTTGTACCCAGAGGAATAACCCTTGGGTCAACAGCAATTACTTTCATGTTCGGATTAGACTTGAGGTTAAGACCTGTTGCCGTTCTTCCTGAACAACCATTGCAGTATGCAGTATAGGCGGTTGCAGTCACGTAAAATTCTGTTCCCGTTTCCGCAGCACCACGAGATACCTGCACGGTCAAATCCTTCGTTCCGACAGCCACAACCTTATCCTGTTTCTCGGTAATATTCTGCTCACTAATTAATTTTCTTGATATTTCTTTACCATTTTCAAGCAGGACTTCGTACTGTTTAGATACACGCCCATGTTTACCCATGGTAATGATTTTTTCCTTGCCTTTTTCTAAGCTTTCATCCTTTTTTGTTACCACGGCAAATTGAACAGGTTCTTCCACTACATCGGTGACTTTTTCTACTCGAATGATGTTAATAACACCATTCTCCGCTATGGTTTCTGTTAATGATGGTTCCACTCGGTCTAGTTCATTTAACTTTGTACCCTGTTGTGTTAAAAAGTCAGCGACCGTAGCCGAAGTAGCCCAAACTTGCTGCTCTTTACCGCCGTCCACAAACGTAAGAGGAAAGGCAATTTTTATATCTATATTCATCTTGTTTTTAATTGCCGTTTGCGGTCTAGCTGAAATCTGATCCTGTTCCTTCAATACAATTTTCTGCTCTGTCAGGAGCTCAGCCACAGTACCGGCTGTAGTCCAAATCGTTTTCTTCTCGTTGTCTTTGACAATGTGAACCTTGTTTGCTTGCTTCCAAACGACTTTAAGGTGGTCCTTCACCTTCGTATTTGCCTTTGGAGACAAGTAGTCTTGTGAGCGGGGGGATACATCCAGTTCATCCAATATTTCTTTAATGGTATCTGCATGCGTTTTTACGACCATATGCTCGTCATTAAGTGTAATTGCCACCGTATTCTTCGAGCCTTCAAAAAAAAGAACTCCCAGAATTGTTAGCAAAACAACGAAACTAGCAAAAACAATGATCAAATTCCTCCCACTCAAAGACTTAGAAAACAGGTTTTTCATGTTTTTGAATACGATGAAAAACGCCTCCTTTTCTCGGAGAGAATATTAGTACCATGCTGCCTGCTGTCATTCCTTGCATTTCCTGTGAAGGTATTTCTAATTATGCACATTACTGGTAAATTTGCAAAGAAAAACTTCTCGACACGGTTATCCTATGTTGAAAAGGAGACATGTAGAACTTTTTGTTTTCATAAAAAATTAAGACAAGCTTCCCTCGTCTTCGACAATTTCTTTTAGCATTTTATGGCGAATACTTTTTTAGCATTTCGTGTCGTTACTTCCGCTACCTCTTCAAATGTCAACCCTTTTATTTCGGCAATTTCTTCTGCAACCAGCTTTACATAACCTGGCTCATTCCGTTTTCCACGATATGGATGTGGTGCTAAATAAGGGCAATCTGTTTCAATTAATAGTTTATCTAATGGAATTTCAGCAGCTACTTCTTTCGGTTTTTTAGCATTTTTAAAGGTTACTGGTCCGCCAAGAGAAATATAAAAGTTCATATTTACGCATTCCTTTGCCACTTCAGGGCTACCGCTAAAGCAATGCATAATTCCCCCTACTTCCTCTGCCCCTTCTTCCTTTAATATTTCCACGATATCTGCTGTCGCCTCACGATTGTGTATGACGATTGGCAGCTTCACTTTTTTGGCCAGCTGGATTTGCTTACGAAATACCTTCTTTTGAATTTCCTTTGGAGACTTATCCCAGTGATAATCCAAACCCATTTCACCTATAGCTACTACCTTAGGGTGGGCTGATAATTCCTCAATCCATAACAAGTCCTCATCTGTCATGTCAATCGCATCAACTGGATGCCAGCCCACACAGGCATAAATAAAGTCATAGCTTTCGGCTAGTTCCATTGCCCGTTGAATCGTCGGACGATCAAAGCCGACAACGACCATATTCGTGACGCCCTCCTTTTGAGCTCTGGAAATGACTTCTTGCAAATCTTCGTTATATTGTTCATCATTTAAATGGACATGTGTGTCAAATAACATAATTTAGCTCCTTTTTTCATTTTTTTCATCATGATAGCGCAAATTTCGCTAACAATTTTTCACTTAAAATAAAAATTCTATTTTTCAGCAAAACCTTGCAATTAGTAGGCAAATAAAAGAAAAATAGCGAAAATTGTTACACGTGAAACAATTTTTAAAAGAAAAGCTCCAGCACCTTGATCCGGGCGATGGAGCTTGTAATTAAAACTGTAGAAAGACTTATTTAACCTTTGAGCCATTTGGTAGAGTTTGATCCACGGTTGCAAGAGATAATGCACCGTCTTTGGAACCAGCTAAGATCATTCCTTGTGACAATTCACCGCGAAGCTTTACTGGTTTTAAGTTCGTAATACAAATGACTTTACGGCCCACTAATTCTTCCGGCTTATAGTACTGGGCAATCCCGGAAACGACTTGACGCTTTTCATAACCAAGATCAAGCTGAAGCTTGAGAAGCTTATCTGCTTTCTTAATCGGCTCTGCTTGAATAACTTCGGCGACACGCAAATCAATTTTCATAAAATCATCAATGGAAATTTCATCGATGGCTTCAGGTTTTTCCTCTTTCTGCTCTTCTACTGCTGGCGTCGTAGCCAAGGGCTCACCGCCTTGCATTTTTGTTTTAATAAAGGCTACTTCATCGGCAATTTCCAGTCTCGGGAAAAGAGGTGCATCCTTTGCAACCTTTGTATTGCTTGGAATAACGCCGAAGTTTTCAAGGCTGTCCCATGCCTTAAGCGTTTCATCCAGAATACCCAATTGGGTGAAAATCCCATTAGGTGTACGAGTTAAAAACGGCTGTAGAAGAATAGCAATTCTCCGTAATGATTCGGCCAAATGAACCATTACACTAGCAAGCTCCTCTTTACGTCCCTCATCCTTCGCTAACGTCCATGGTTGTGTCTCATCAATATATTTATTTGTACGGCTGACTAACTGCCAAATGGAAGTTAACGCAACTGAAAACTCCATTTTTTCCATTGCTTCCTCATATTTAGTTATCAAGTCACGATTTACCTGAAGCAATGAATCGTCAAATTCGCTAACGGAACCAGAATAATCAGGAATGACACCGTTAAAATACTTTTCAATCATGGCGACTGTTCGATTAAGCAGATTTCCAAGATCATTTGCCAAGTCAAAGTTAATTCTTTCAACGAATCCTTCAGGTGTAAACACACCGTCGGCACCAAAAGGCACTTCTCTCAATAAATAATACCTTAGTGCATCAAGGCCGTAGCGGTCTATTAGTGTAACAGGGTCGACCACATTTCCTTTTGATTTGGACATTTTTCCGTCCTTCATCAACAGCCAACCATGGGCAAACACTTTCTTTGGAAGTGGTACATCAAGAGCCATTAACATAATCGGCCAATAAATCGTATGGAAACGGACTATTTCTTTCCCGACAAGATGAACATTTGCCGGCCAATAATTCAAATACTTGGAATCATTTTCAGTGCCATAGCCAAGGGCTGTAATGTAGTTAGACAATGCATCAATCCAAACATAAATAACATGCTTCGGATCCCTCGGAACCTTGATGCCCCAGTCAAAGGTTGTCCTTGAAACCGCTAAGTCCTCAAGACCTGGTTTAATAAAGTTATTAATCATTTCATTTTTTCGTGACTCTGGTTGAATGAATTCAGGATTCTCTTCGTAGTATTGTAATAATCTGTCTACGTACTTGCTTACTTTAAAAAAGTACGATTCTTCTTTTACTAATTCAACAGATCTACCACAGTCTGGACAATTTCCATCTACTAACTGTCTGTCTGTAAAAAAGGCTTCACATGGTGTACAATACCAGCCTTCATATTGATCAAGATAAATATCTCCTTGGTCCAGCAGTTTAGCAAAAATCTTTTCGACTGTTTGTTTGTGCCTTTCCTCGGTTGTCCGGATAAAATCATCATAGGAAATATCGAGCTTTTTCCAGAGTTCTTTGATTCCATCAACGATTTCATCAACGTATTGCTGCGGTGTAATCCCCGCTTCCTCCGCTTTACGCTGAATTTTTTGCCCATGCTCATCCGTACCCGTTAAATACATCACATCATAGCCGCGCATCCGCTTATAACGCGCCATTGCATCACCGGCAACTGTCGTATATGCATGTCCAATATGTAAATTACCGCTTGGATAGTATATTGGTGTGGTAAGATAAAAAGTCTTTAATTTTTCCTCCATTTGTATCCCTCCATAATAATAGGCAATTTACAAATCCCCATTTAACCATTATTGCCTCTTTTTCCCGCTTCTATCATCAAAATATACCGAAAAATGAACTTTTGTGCAAGAAACCGTTACTCATCCAATTCCAGTTTTTAAAAATTATTTCCTAATACACCCATAAAAAAAGAGTAGTTTCCGAAACCTATGGACGTGAAGATTTTATAATTGTAGAATTTTGTCGAATATTCTTTTTAAAAAAGTAAACTTTCTCCAACAAGTTACTACTAATCTTTCGTTTTAACCATAGGGATATTTTGGTAATCTCTGTTAAATCAGTAGTTGGTTGCTGGCAAAAAAAATTTTGTTTTTTTTTAAAATAAAATAATTGACGGATATGGGAATTTCTTGTATTATAAAGCTATGAAAAATTTGTCGAATAATGACGAATAAAAAATAGATAAATAATCTTTGCATTTGTGAGAGGAGATAGGAATAGAATGAAATCTACAGGTATTGTTCGTAAAGTTGATGAATTAGGTCGTGTGGTTATTCCGATTGAATTAAGACGTACACTAGGAATTGCTGAAAAGGATGCACTTGAAATTTACGTAGATGATGAACGCATTATCTTAAAAAAATACAAGCCAAATATGACTTGCCAAGTAACAGGTGAAGTATCTGATGATAACATGGCTCTTGCTGGCGGCAAATTAATTTTAAGCCGTGAAGGTGCAGAACTGTTAATACAAGAGATCCAAAGCAACATTGAATTAGCTAAATAATAAAAAAAAGCGCACGCGTACTTTTTCAAAGTTCAATAATTTTAAGTCTGATAGTAAGAAATAATCCAGCACTTTTAAGTGCTGGATTATTTCTTATTATTCATTTTCGACATGATAGGCCTGGTATACCTCTCTTTTATTAAGGCCTCTGTCTTTTGCTGTTAGTTTAATGGCTTCTTTAGAAGTCATCTTTTGATCAGAGATATAGTGATTTACATGCTCCTCAAGTGATAAATGATTCCACCAGCTAGGCTCTTCCTCCTGCTGCTCATTCGTTCCTTCAATAATGATACAAAACTCACCGCGAATTTCATCCTGATGAGCCCAGACCATTACTTCTTCAATGGTTCCTCTAATAAATTCCTCATATTTTTTCGTTAACTCTCTGCATAAAGCAATCTTTCTATTTCCGAGAACATCTTGCATAACTGCCAATGTTTCCTTAAGGCGATGTGGAGACTCATAAAAGATGATGGTCGCCGTTTGCCACTTTAAAGCCTCTAACTCCGCCCGTTTATCCTTTTTGCTGCGATTTAAAAACCCATAAAAATAAAAGGGCTGACAGGCCAAGCCTGAGGCAATTAATGAGGTAAGGGCCGCATTTGCCCCAGGCAGTGGTACAACGGGTACTTTTTCTTCAATTGCAGCAACCACAAGCTCATAGCCTGGATCAGAGATGGCTGGCATGCCTGCATCGCTAACAACAGCAACCTTAAAGCCATCCTTCACCTTATGAATAAGTTTCTCCCCGCTTGATTCCTTATTGTGCTCATGATAGCTGACGATAGGGGTTTCAATTTCAAAGTAATTACATAGCTTTTTCGTATTCCGTGTATCTTCTGCGGCAATCAGGTCCGCCTCTTTTAAGATTCTAATTGCCCGAAAGCTTATATCCTCTAGATTTCCAATCGGCGTGGGAACGAGGTAAAGAATTCCTTTATGGTCTTCGTTCTCAAAGCTTTTCTGCTGCCACATCTTCATCACCCGTTTCACTTAATAAAAACTCAAGCTTTTTCTTCCGTGGTAAACTCTTAAAATGGTATTCCGCCCTTAAGGCGTCACTTTTATTTTCAAAGCCTTTATAGTAGGTCAGCTTGACCGGTCCCCGCCCTCTTGTGTATTTTGCCCCTTTACCCTCATTATGCATCCTAATCCGACGTTCCAGATTATTGGTATAGCCGCCATAAAGACTGTCATCTGCACAGGTTAATACATAAAAGTAGTGATCGCTATTCTCCATATAAAATCGCTCTTATTTCTTTTGTATATTCATCGTTATCATTATACACAATGATTGGCGGGAGAATCTTAAGATCCGGGCTGCCATCCTTTATCGCTTCAATTAATAGCGTATTTGCTTCCTTGCCTTTTTTCGGGTAAACAAATTGTACCCGCTTTGGCTCAAGTCTATATTGGCGCATCAAGGTGATGATATCCAAAAACCTGCCCGGGCGGTGGACAAATGCCACCTTCCCGCCTTGTCTGACAAGGTCACTTGAAGCCTTGATAGCGTCTTCCAAGGTACAAAGAATTTCATGGCGAGCAATCGCCAGATGTTCATTTGGGTTGACTTCTCCCGTTGACGGTGTCGTAAAATAGGGCGGATTGCAGGTTACGACATCGAACTTTCCATAGCCTAACCGCTGCGCCATGTCCTTAATATCACCATGAATCATCTGGAGGCGATTTTGCAGACCATTATACTGGATGCTTCTAACCGCCATATCATAAAGGCGCTCCTGTATTTCGACACCAGTAATGTGTCCCTTTGTCCTTGCACTTAAAAATAAAGGAATCACGCCATTCCCGCTGCAAAGGTCCAGTAAGTTCCCTTTCTGAATGGGAACATAAACAAACCTTGCCAAGAGAACAGCATCAAGAGAAAAGGCAAAAACAGAAGGACTCTGAATAATCCTTAAATTTTCAGCAAGTAAATAATCCAACCGTTCATCTTCCTTCAAAATGACCACATAAATTCATCCTATCTTCTTATGTATGGAAAAGGGGCGGAGCGTCGAAAAATGATTCAATTTATCCAATCTAAGTGAAAAATAAACAAGTTTCACTGCGAATTAGATTAAACTAAAGCTCTACTCACACCGCCCAATTATGTTAGGTTAATGCTGTAAATTAATGCATTTCCAAAGTTAGTAACGGTTGGAAACGCTGTTTGCGGTTTGTAAGAAAAGAGAGGCTGATTTTCTCAGCCTCCTCTAGGTTATTTCTTATTAAGAAAAGAAAGACAAAATAAACAGTCGCCTTCCTTCCGCAAGCTCCCGAAATGAAGATTGCAAATATGAAACCCTTCTTGATAAAGACGGGCGAGGTTATCATATCCTTCCCCTACATCAAACGGCTTTATTCCAGGAGACTCAGCAAGGGTTGTACCCTTTTTATTAGCTGTTTCTTTCTTTCCTTCTCCTGTGGTTACATCTAAACGGCGCCTTAGATGCTCATTCTCAAGTTTTAAATAATGATTTTCTTCTAATATTTCGGCTAAATGCTGCTTTAATTCTCCAAGCTGCTGGTATAGACTGCCAATTTGTGTTTCCATATTACTTACCGACTCAAATATTTCTTTTTTATCCACGTCTTCCACCTCATTAATCTGTGGATTGTATAGAAAAGGCACCTTCTTTAATGATTTCATCTAATGTATACTCCAGAACCCGTTCTTGTTCCTTTAGTTCCACTTGAAGTACCCGTTCTAATATATTTAATCCTACTACTTTCCCAGTACCCTGCGGTGTTTCAATGATTTCCCCTAAATCCGGCAGAGCCTCTTTCGCAGATTCATATTCATCATTTTCATATTTTAAACAACACATCAGTCTGCCACATAAACCAGATATTTTGGTAGGATTTAAAGATAAATTTTGATCCTTCGCCATTTTAATGGAAACAGGGTCAAAATCACCTAAAAAAGTAGAACAGCACAGCATTCGGCCACATGGGCCGATACCGCCAAGCATCTTGGCTTCATCACGGACACCTATCTGGCGTAATTCAATCCGTGTCCGAAAAATTGCTGCTAAATCTTTCACAAGCTCACGGAAATCAACTCTTCCATCTGCAGTAAAGTAGAATATGATCTTGTTTCGATCAAATGTATATTCAACATCAACCAGTTTCATATCCAATTGATGCTCAGTCACTTTTTCATTACAAACCTCATAAGCTTCCTGCGCAGCCTGCTTATTTTCCTCAACAATCATACGGTCCTTTTGGTCCGCAATTCTGACCACTTTTTTTAATGGAAGGACAACATCATGCTCCTCAACCTGTTTACGGGCAATTACCGCCCTACCATATTCCACTCCGCGGACTGTTTCAACAATCACGAAGTCATCCTTTTCAAATGAGAGGTCTCCAGGGTCAAAATAATAGATTTTTCCCGCTTTTTTAAAGCGTACTCCTACAACATCATACAAATGAAGATCCCTCCTGCAATTTTAACACAAGTTGTTCCATCATCAGCTGAGGATTCATATTCTTCTCGAGCTTCCGTTTTGCTCCAAGAATAGCTGACATTTGAATCGATAAGCGCCGTACAGAAGTTTTTAATGCGAATTGTTTTAACCGTTCACTTTCTCCTTTAAAAACAATTTGCTCCTGCTTATCTAAATGTATATATAGTAAATCCTTAAAAATAAGAAGTAAAAGATCTAAACCACGATGAATCTGTTCTTTCTCTTTAAAATGTTGAAACCATTCACTTTGAAGTGTTACCAGTGCCTCCAAAGAATTTTTCTCCAACACCTCATATAATTTTAACACTATTTTTTGAGCTTGTGCAAACCATTCATCGACATTTAATTTCAGTGCCTCATCGAGATTATTAGTTAGCTGAGCAAGTAATGGAGCCTTTACTGATTCAACGCCGTTTTCCACTAGCTGTTTAATCATAGCTTGAGGCGATAATGGATGAAATGCTAAAATTTGGCACCTCGATAAAATAGTAGGCAACATTTGCTGCGGCTGTTCGGTTAATAAAAAAGCCACCGTTTCTGCACTCGGTTCCTCAAGAAACTTAAGCAAACTATTGGAGGCACTCACACTCATTTTATCTGCACCGGATATCAGGTAAACTTTTTTTAACGATTCTACTCCCTTTTTCGAAAACTCAGCTTGTAGGTTTCTTATTTGGTCTACTTTTATTGATAACCCATCCGGTTCAACAATATGAACATCAGGATGATTTCCGCTATTAACGCGGCGGCAATTATGACAATCCTCACAAGGTTTAAAGCCATCAATAATCGATTCACAAAAAAGAGCCTTCGTGAGTAATAATCCTATCTCTCTTTTCCCTGTCCCTCTCATGCCTTCAAAAAGGTATGCATGGGCTACTCGATTTTTCACTATGCTGTTTTTTATCATTCGGAGTATGGCTGGCTGCAATTCTTCTAGCTGATCCCATGTTTTTACCAAGCTAATCACTCGCTTACTTTATAAAATAAACCGACAGGTACATTAAAATTGCAAGTATTGCTCGATAGGAAGGACGAAAACTGTTGCCCCGCCAACCTCAACTTCAACAGGATATGGTACATAGGCGTCTGCATTCCCCCCCATTGGAGAAACTGGTGAAACCAGCTGGTCCCTAGACCTGCAGTTATCCTTAATAATTTGAAGAGCTCGATCAACGCGAATATCCTCAGTTCCAATCATAAAGGTGGTGTTCCCCGATTTCAAAAACCCACCTGTACTCGCTAACTTTGTCGCCCTAAAATTATTCTCTACTAACGCCTTTGATAAACGATTACTATCCTGATCTTGAACAACTGCTATGATGAGTTTCATCAAACCACCCACTCTCCAATTTTCCGACTCTAGTTACCTCTTCCTATATTATAACAGGTTATCGCCCTTCTTACATTTGTAATAGGACTGAAAGAATTATTAATTTCATATAATACGTTTCTTACTATTAAGAAAAGTGGAAGCTTCCTTTGCGCTGCGTATGGTCTGGAGCGTTTCGAGTGAGTATTGGAAACACAGTGAGCGTTAGGAGAACCGAAGTTGACTTATCGTAGGGAGAAGCGCAAAGTACACTAGCCGCTGGCCGCTGGAGCTGGACAGTTCTCGAAGTCAAAATTTTATACTTTTATATCTTTCAAAAAAAGCCTTACAGTGAAGGCTTTTTATCCGCTAAATTGGCTTCGACAAGCTCGATGGTTTTCTTAAATACCTCATCCACCGAACCTGAAGCATCGATAGCAACGATTCTATTTGGAAAACGTTCCATCAATTGCTGATACCCTTGTCTAACCTTGTGATGGAATTCAAGATTTTCTAAATCCAACCGGTTAATCTCTCTTCCTTTATTTTTGTTAATCCGCTTTAATCCTAACTCTGGTTCAATATCAAAATAGATGGTTAACTCGGGCATCATTTGTTCAATAGCAAATTGATTAATCTTCCATACCTCATCTATTCCCAATCCTCGTGCATAGCCCTGATAGGCAAGCGAGCTGTCAACAAATCGGTCGCAGAGAACGACTTTCCCCTCTGCTAGCGCAGGCTTCACTTTTTCCATCAAATGCTGTCTTCGTGCTGCAGCATAGAGTAATGCTTCCGTTCGCGGATCCATTGCCGTGTTCTCTTTAGCCAATATTACTCTTCTTATTTGCTCGGCGATATCAATGCCGCCTGGCTCCCTAGTGACTAGGACGTTAGTAAGCTGATCTGCCACCATGTTGATTATGGTCGTCTTTCCCGCACCATCCGGCCCTTCAAAAGTGATAAATGTTCCGTTCTTCATCGAAATAAAACCTCCAACTGTTTCTACTTAAGATGTACAAAAAACCTTTAGTAAGCCATTTTTTAACGAGGAGCCACCTTGAAACCTTGCTCCGGATTCAATGAATTGATTTAGCTGATGGAGCTTGTCTAATGTTATGGTTTCACCCCTTAAAAGCAGTGGAATTCCTGGTGGGTAGGGGATAATCGTTTCCGCACAAACCTGGTCCAATGCATCTACAATTAGGACTGATTTCTCGGTAAACCTATCCATTTCTTTATAGGGAATAGCTAACTCAGATATTTTTTGATTATCAATATGAAATTCTTCCTTCCATTCCTGAATAGGGAAACCTAGAAGAGCCTTGTTTATTTTGGCAGCAGCTTCTTCAAAGGGATAACTCTGCCCCTCTTTTAATAAGGGAAGAATCAAAAGCACATTATATGGATCTGCCAATTCTGGATAGATAGATACCTCTTCCAATCTATTTTGAAGATCAAAGCCACTTAATCCACATCTAGATTGGATAGTAATTTTCAAAGGATCTCCTTGATTATTTGGAAAATCTAACACTTTAATAGTTGGAATTTTACTTAATTCCTCCCTAAAGCGCCTGGTTTTAGTCAAAAAAAAGGATAAATCCCCACTGTCATATGTAGCTAAGTAATTCCTTGCTATGTCCAGTGACGCCATAATGGGATAAGAAGGGCTGCTTGATTGAAACATTCCTAGAAATTCCTTTACCCTATTTACATTAATGAACTCGCTGTTAACATGTAAAAAAGAACCCATTGTCATCGCCGGGAGTGTCTTATGGGCGGACTGAACAACGATATCCGCGCCCATTTGGGTGGCTGAAGCTGGAAAAGGATCACCGACAATAAAATGCGGTCCATGTGCCTCATCAATTAGTACTGGGATATGACGAAGATGAGCCTCCCTAATGATACCTTTTAAATCATAAACCATTCCATAGTAGTTAGGATAGGTCAAAATAATCGCTTTTGCATCCGGATAAAGGAAAAGCGCTTCCTTGACTGTTTCAATGTTGATGCCTCCGGCTACTTTCCAATCCTGATTATATCCCGGCTCTATAAAAACAGGTTTTGCTTTAGCTAATCTAAGGGCATTTAAGACTGATTTATGACAATTCCTTTGAACAAGGACAATATTATCTTCCTCACAGGTCGCCATGATCATGGCCAGGTTTCCTATAGTTGAACCATTGACAAGAAAAAAACTATTATTAGATTGAAATAATTGTTCTAAAAGCCTTTCAGCTTTCAATATTGCTCCGTCGGGTGAATGCAAATCATCTAAACCTGTTAGCTCCGTTGCATCAATTTTTAAAATTCGCTTGAAATAGGTATTTGCTTGAGGCTGATTTATCGAGCCATTTTTATGTCCAGGAACATGAAAGGAAATTGGATTCTTATTTACATGTTCCATTAAAGCTTGATATAAGGGTGTTTCCAATTGAGTATTCATTTTCTATACTTCCTTCTAAGAGTCTTATTAATTTTAAATGAAATCCCCTATCATAGCAAAAAAATAAAGCCCATTATGGACTTTGTTACGAAAAAATTTCTGGGGTTGTAATTTTTTTCAGCTGTTTCAGGAAGTATTTATATTTTGGATTGTTTGTATCAGTTTGAATTAAATCATTTTCACATTCTGTACAAATAAAAGAAGTATATAGATGTATGCCTTTCGGTTTTAAATTTTCACAAATAACGCACGTTTCTTCATAATGATTATGGGCTAAAAATGAACTCAATTCCTCCACCTCCATACACCCATTCTGCCCTCAAACTCCAATTTGTATACAATTTTTCGAATACTCTTTTTCCAATCCCATCCTGTAATATATTATGTTGCAGTTAGCTATTGGGTGTATGTCTATAAGTGAATTCTTTCAAAACAATTCGTACTTTTTTGTTTTGTAATATTTTCTTACAGCAAAAAAGAAAAAAAGGACAATCCTCTCGGATTGTCCTTTACACATGCCTGGCAACGTCCTACTCTCACAGGGGCGCCTGCCCCAACTACCATCGGCGCT